>CAZLJB010000019.1:0-16914 GCA_964559195.1 uncultured Anaerolinea sp.
ATTTCCTGGTTCGTTGCGCCATGCGCCATCAAGTTTAAAATAAATTCCACGGTCAAGCGTGTGCCGCGAACGACTGGCTTGCCTATCATCAGCTTGGGATCAATATTGATACGTTTAAATAATTTTTTATCGGTCATTTTTACCTCACAATTCAATTATCAGCACACATTCATAAAGATTAAGACTTGCGGGCGCGGCTCATTTGGTTATAAAACATATTAAAGTACATAATTCCCGGCCACTTTCTACGGCAAGCAGCCCCCTGCTTGCCAACCTGTACCGAAGCAGGAAAAACATTGCAATTTGTGAAACTTTATTGTTCGAACCGCAAGTTTTCCTGTCAGATCTATAAAAATACCGCTTGCTCTAAACACGATAGGAATATAATAAATAACGTGGACGCGAAGGGAAAAACAAGCAATTTGTTCGTCCATCCAAAAATTATTATTTTGACAGACTGCTGGCTTTGATGATCGTCAACTATGTGAAATATTTGGAACGCCTGCAACCATTTCAAAAGGCAAATCATGCAATCCAACCGCCCACACAGACCAGATGTACCCCGCTCGTATAATGAAAACAGGATCTGGGGCCTGTTATTAATTTCACCCTGGCTGCTCGGTCTGGTGATCTTTAAACTCGTCCCTATCCTGGTTTCGCTAGGGCTTTCATTTACTGATTTTTACCTGCTGGAACCCAAAAGTTACCAGTTCATTGGGCTGGAAAATTACATTTCGGTCTTCAAAGACCCCAATTCGGGGGCAGTCTTGCTGCAAACACTCGGAATGGCGTTGATGATCATCCCCGTCCAGGTGGGTTCGGCCATTTTGCTGGCAACCCTGCTCAGCAATCGCAGGTTACACTTCTCCAACACCTTGCGGTCCCTTTTTTTCATTCCAAGCATTCTGCCGGCGCTTTCCGCCACTTTTATGTGGCAGGGCTTTGTAAATCCAGCCTCCGGCTGGCTCAACCGGCTATTTCTCAATCCACTCGGCCTGGGCAGCCTCAACCATCTTTATTCGCGCGGTGGCGGGCTGCCGCTCTTCGTCCTGACTTCGCTCTGGTCAATCGGCCCCGGCTTCCTAATTATGCTGGGAGCCATCCACGGCATCCCAGCAGAGATCCACGAAGCCGCCCGTATGGATGGCGCAGGACGTCTGCGTAACTTTTTTTCCATCACCCTGCCGCTTATCTCTCCCGCCACTTTTTTCACTTTAATTCTTAACCTGACATCGGTTTTGGGTGGCGTGGTTTTGCTGGATCGCGGCAACAATTTTAATAACGCCCTCAGTTCTTATGATGCGTATGTAAACTACCTGCTCTTCAACATGTTCCGGCTTGGAGAGGCATCCTCGGCTGCCTGGATATTCTTTGTCTTCGTCTTCATAATTGTGCTGACTTTATTCGCCACTTCCAAATATTGGGTTTATTTTCCAGATCGCGAGAATTAGGCATGATTCTAAAACTACCGTTCTTCCGGCAAAAATTTGAGAGCTTTAAAACCAGCCTTGCTGCCCGCATCAGGCACAGCATGGGTGATGCCCCCTATAATCTTTTTGTATGGCTAATTCTAGCCATCTATCTTTTGCCGTTGGCATCGCTGGTCGTGACGGCCATGATGCCCGGAGATCAACTTACAAACACAAACGCACCCCTTTATCCGGCCAACCAACTGCGTTATACATACCAGGGCAAACCGTATGCCCTCTATGAAATCCCAACCGAAAAAGGCCTGCAACAATGGGCTTTGGTCAAGCCCCACCTTAAAACTGCCGAATTTGTCGACCCGCAGAATCCACAAGCCGGGGTATTCATCTGGACTGGCAATTGGCGTTACTTGAACGGTGTTTACGAATTTCATCCCACCTGGGATAATTTTCTGATCCTTTTCAACGCGCTGCCTTTCCGGCAAATGCTGACCAACAGCCTGGTACTGACCCTGGTGGGAGAAATTGGCATTCTGAGTTCATCCATCCTGGTGGCGTATGGTTTCGCACGTTTCAGGCTGCCGGGCGGCAATCTCTTGTTTTATGTGCTGATCGCAACCATCCTGATCCCGGAAAAGATCACCTTCATCCCCACTTATTTTTTTTATGTCAATACCTTGCACTGGAAAGGCACCCTCTACCCCATCCTGCTGCCTTTCTTTTTTGGGAATGCCGTTTATATCTTCCTGCTGCGTCAAAATTTCCGCAGCATTCCGATTGACCTTGAAGAAGCAGCCATGCTCGACGGCGCCGGACCCATCCAACGCCTGATCCATATTGTGCTGCCACAATCCTGGTCAGCCATCATCACCATTTCTGTACTGCATTTTTTCTATATGTGGAACGAAACCCGCCAGGCCTCGCTTTATCTCGGGACAGAACGCGCTCTGATGCCCATTTCGTTCGGTGTGCAAAATTACCAATCACGAGTCCCCATTCAAAACGTGATCCAGGCCAGCACGATCGTGATCCTGATCATCCCGTTGATCCTGCTGTTCCTTTCCCAACGATTCTTTATGCAAAACGTGATCATCACAGGCGCTGAAAAATAAACCCGGGGTTTTCCCGGGCCGGATTTCCAACAGATTATTTATACAGGTCTGGCTCATCAGCTAAAACAGGTGGTTCTGCATGCATGGGATGATCCCAAATACCGCCTTTTGCCATCAAGCTGGCGACCTCATACGGAGTGGGCAGCGTTTTAAATTTTCGCTTTTTCATGAAATCAATAATCACCTGCTGAGGGGGTTTCTCTGTCTTAAAGCTCTTTTGAACATGCCCCAAAAAATATTTGGCACTTTCCTTTGATATCTGAAAGCGCGTTGCAATAATTTCATACGGTTTTTCTGATTTATCCATCAGGAATTCCTTTCATTTGTGGGATTTTATTTTTGTTGTACTCGCCAGGCAAATTGGATGGTTGAGAAAGCAAATCAGTTTTTAAAGTGGCGATTTTAGTGAATGAGCACCGGCCCAAACAAACGACCTGAATTACGCTCTAGCCCGATAGCCAGACCGACCAGACCACCGATATTTATATTTTCAACTTGACAGCGCTGTCGACTGGCAAGGTATTGCTCTCGCCCTGGGCCTTGATTGGCAATATCAGATGAAAATTACTGCCTGGGCATTTCTCATCGTCGTACCCAGGGCTTTCGACCCAGATCCGCCCGCCATGCGCTTCCACAATTCCTCGCGAGAGTGCCAACCCCAGACCCACGCCCGAACCTTTGAATTTTGTCTTGCCGGTTGAGTGACGGTTCAATAATTCACCCGGTTGGTAAAACTTGGTAAAAATGATCTCCTGAAACTCGCTGTCAACGCCCACCCCAGTATCGCTGACCACAATCTCCACACCACCATCTGGCAGATCATGTGAATTGGCCGGTAGGAAATGGCCGGTAATCGAGATCCGACCATTGTTCGGGGTAAATTTGATGGCGTTGGTCAACAAATGGCCGAAGAGCTTGCGCAACGATTCTGGATCGGCCTGGATGGATGGCAGGGGTGGTAAATCAACAGAAATCTCCTGGCTTCTTTCAGAGGCAGGCGGCCCCAATCTAATCACTTCTGATCGGATTATCTCGGCTAAAAAGATATCCTGGGGTTGTAATTCCAGAGAGCGGGTGTCCAATTGGGCGATATCAAACATCGAATCCATGATCTCATGCTGGCGCAGCAAACTCTTATGAATGCCTTTTACTAGCTCCCGCAGGGCATCCGGCATGCTTCGATCCTCGAGCAGCATTTCAACATACCCGAGCGCCACCGTCAGCGGTGTGCGGAGTTCGTGCGAAGCAATGCTGATAAAGTTGGACTTGGTTATTTCCAACTTGGCCAGGGTATGGTTGGCAATATCCAATGATGTGTAAGCCTCACGAACCTGGTCATTGAGTTTCTTTAAATTTTCTACCAGGCGGGCATTTTCCAATCCAACCCCGGTCTGACTGGCAATTGCAGCCAACATATTCAAGTCTTCCTCGGTAAAACGGTTTTTGATCCTTGGGCCAATTGCAAATAGACCAACCCACTCGCCTTTTCCAAAAACCGGGACATACACATCCATCACCAGGCTGCTCAACCACTTACGTTCAGTGACGGGCGCATTCAAGAAGTTTGGTGAAAAATCGATATCATATTGAAGGAGAGGTGCGCGAGTTTTAAGGAAATAACGGGCGACCGGACTTTCAAAGGATAATGTCCCGCCTTCAGGGAGAGCACCAAGACTGGGCCCGCCAGTAAATTTGAAAAATTTTTGGTTGCCCTCGCCAATTTCCGAATCAACCAGGTATAAAAAAACCTTATCAACACCCATTATTTTGACAATCATCCGGATTGAGATATCCGCCAGCTTGTCAAGTTCAAGGATGTTGCTAATATTCGTACTGTATGTCCGCAGCACCCGGGCAGGGTTATAGGTCTGGAGTCCAAAAAGAAAGTTCACGCCGCGGCGCACAAAACCAAACAAAGGCGTAAAAAGCAGCGAGATAACAACAGCCAAGCCAGCACCCGCAAATAACGAGTTATAGCCCAGTTCGACGCTCAGCAGCCGATCCACCAGGCTAAAACCCCCAAGATAAATTCCCATGCTGATCAGGGTTGAAACCAGGTAAATCAAGAACCGCCTGAAGAAATCGCGCACATCCGGGGTGTGATAGCGCAGAATAATATATCCCAAAACCATGTTGGCGCAGAAGGTAAGGATATTTGAATTTGAACCCGCCTGATAAAAAACGCTCAATTGACTACCAGCTGCCAGAAGAATTACAAACACCCAATAAAAAAGCCGGTTGCGATGCAAAGATTGTCGAGTATTTATCAGAGCCTGGATTAATTTCGCCAGGATCAAAACCAATAAGCCAAGCTCACCCAGAAAAATATACAGGATCTGGTTGACTGCAATCAATACCGAACAAAACACCAACCCCAACCCAAAAATGTACCAACGAATTTCCTGACCCAGGAATACGCGTAAATTAAAGTATAACAACATCACCAAAACAAGTGAAACATATTCTTCCATGTATATGGGAAAGCCAATCGCATCGCGAGGAAATAAACCCTTCTGAATTGCCCACCTGACAAGATAAAATGAAAATGCGAGACTGGAATATCCCACCAACCAGAAGGATGGTGAGGTAAAATCTTTGATGCGCCGGGCTGCAAGTATGATAACGTACAAATAACCCATGCATTCCAAGGCATTCAAGATGAAATAAGCATTAAAATAATCCATAATACCCATCAATAACAAGTATACTCGATATCGATCGCTCTCCATTTTTTCGCTGGTTTTATTTCATAAACCACAGCAGCCTGGATAAGGAGTCTGTTCGGATGCCTGATTTGACCTATGAATTTCATGTTTCCCGCAAAGCACGTGATATTTATCGTTTTGATCTCTCGCTGTTCTCAAGCGATGGGCGCGTAATTGTGGCAGATTTTTCTGCAGCACGGCGCTTCGCTGCCCAACTGAGCGAAGTGCGCGGCTCACCTGTACCCGCCTCGGACATCAACGCCATGGGCCTGATTGATGAGGTCATGCATATCATCATCCGCCAATATGAAATACAAAACCCGGACGTAATGTCACGCGCGGTTACGCGCATGGAAAATAGCCTGGGCAAGATCGGTTTTGAACAGGCCCAACTCAAATTTTTGGATGAATTTCCGCCCGTGGCCGTTTACCAAAAAAAGCTTTGGGCCGCAGATTTTCTAAATTCGTATTCAAATGGCAGATCCAACCGCAAATCCACCATGGAAGAAATGCTGCTGCTGCATGTCACCAATTTGAATCCAGCCGTCCAACCTTACAAGGAATTATTTGACGACACCCCGCTCAAACCGACCGCTTACGAAACCATCGTAAAAAATCTTTCCGACTTTTTTAGCGGTGAACCAGGCATGGATGGCCCGGGCTCGGCTCAAACATTGATTCGGGTGTTGAGGGCACCAGCCATCGCCTCGCCATATTCGTTGGAAGGACAGCTCCAATTCCTTTTGAAACAATGGCGTGTGATACTTGGGGATGGCTTCGTGGAACGTCTGCTGCGCGGAATGGATTATGTCAAAGAGGAAGCTACGCGGGGTAATTTCACTGGCGGTTTCGCAGGTGAGGTGCAAGTCATGAATTTTGGCAGCCAGGATTATGCCGAATATGAACGCTTCAGCCCGGATAAGGATTGGATGCCACGCCTGGTGCTGATCGCGAAAAATTCGTATGTCTGGCTGGACCAACTTTCAAAACGGCACGGGCGTGAAATCCGCACCCTGGACGCCATCCCCGATGAAGAACTGGACCGATTATCCAGTGCTGGAATTTCAGGATTGTGGTTGATTGGGCTGTGGGAACGCAGTATTGCATCTAAAACCATCAAACAAATGATGGGCAACCCGGAGGCTGTCGCATCTGCCTATTCATTAATGGATTACCAAATTGCCGGCGATCTGGGCGGTTGGGGTGCCCTGGAAAACCTGCGCTGGCGCGCATGGCAGCGCGGCATCCGGCTTTCGGCCGACATGGTTCCCAACCACATGGGCATCGACTCGTCCTGGGTTGTCCAACACCCGGATTGGTTCCTGAGCCTGCCCTATCCTCCCTTCCCAGGTTATTCATTTAATGGTCGTGATCTATCCAATGATGGCCGGGTGGGCATCTTTATTGAAGATCATTACTACGATAAAAGTGACGCGGCGGTGGTCTTTAAGCGCGCCGATCGCTGGAATGGCGATGTACGCTATATCTACCATGGCAATGATGGTACATCCATGGCCTGGAATGATACTGCCCAGCTCGATTACCTGAAGGCCGAGGTACGCGAAGCTGTGATCCAGACCATTCTACACGTGGCGCGAAACTTCCCGATCATCCGCTTTGATGCTGCCATGACACTTGCCAAGCGGCACATCCAACGCCTGTGGTTCCCCGAACCGGGTGCAGGCGGAGCTATTCCATCACGCTCGGAGCATGGGCTGACCCGAGAACAGTTCGACCAGGCCATCCCGGAAGAATTTTGGCGGGAGGTGGTGGATCGCATTGCGGCCGAAGTGCCCGATACACTGCTGTTGGCTGAAGCCTTCTGGATGATGGAAGGCTACTTTGTGCGCACCCTGGGAATGCACCGGGTCTACAATTCAGCCTTTATGCACATGATGCGCAATGAAGACAACCTCAAGTACCGCGCTGTAATGAAAAATACACTTGAATTTGATCCACAGGTGCTTAAGCGCTTCGTTAACTTCATGAATAATCCGGATGAAAAAACAGCCATCGAACAATTCGGCAATGGCGACAAATATTTCGGTGTCGCCACCCTGATGACAACCATGCCAGGCTTGCCTATGCTCGGACATGGTCAAATTGAAGGTTTCAGGGAAAAATATGGGATGGAATACCGGCGCGCTTATTGGGATGAAAACCCCGATTCCGGCCTGATGGAACACCATGAAAGGGTAATTTTCCCATTGATGCGCCAGCGCTACCTTTTTGCAGAAATGGATTTGTTCCTGCTGTACGATGTCTTTACACCCGAAGGAGCAGTCAATGAAGATATTTTTGCATATTCCAATGGCTCCGGAAATGAACGCGCCCTGATTATTTATCATAACAAATATGCAGAAACACGGGGTTGGATTAAGACATCAACTGCGTATATGGATAAGGCCAGCGGTGAACTGCGCCAGCGCACGCTGGGTGAAGGACTCAACCTGCGCGGCGGCGAAAACGACTTCCTGATCTTCCGCGATATCCATAGTGGGCAGGAATTTATCCGCCCTAGCCGCGCATTGGTGGAAAACGGTTTGTACGTCGAATTGAGCGCTTACAAATGCCATGCCTTTGTTGATTTTCGTGAAGTTCAGGATATGGATGGAAAATGGATGGCGGTCAGCGAATCATTGAATGGTGCAGGCTATTGGGCGATCCAGGCCCGCTGGGATGAACTATTCGCCCCAAAAGTTGTGCCTGAAGTGCTGGCTGAAACGCCCAAAAAGACCAGAAAACCTGCCAAAAAGAAAACTGCCCTTGAGAAGAAACCATTGGTGAAAAAAGAAAAAATCGGACCTAAAAAAACAAGCGCTAAAAAACCTGCGAAAACGGAGCAGTAACCGGCGGGTCTGAACACAGTTTGGGCAGTAATTTTTTCTTCCATGGGCTTAAACCCAGACCAGAAATGAGAATATTGCCCCGAAAATAGGCATTTGGGTTGCGTTGTCAATCTAGCAGGGCCCTGTCAGATTTTCACGTTATTAATTTACAGTCGAGATTTTATGGTATAAATGGAAAATACCCTGAATAATCAGGGCATAATAGTGTTTTTTCTACAGGAGGAAGTTACGAATGAATATGCGCCTGACATCAAAGATATGGACAATTGGAATGCTCAGCGTTTTGATCGCTGTTGCCGTTCTGTTATGCTTGGCTCCTTCAGCCTCTGCCGAAGGTTCTGGCCCAACCACCGTCATCCCCGGCCTGGGACGCCCATCCAATGATACACTCATCCGAATGCATAACAGTGAAGCGGGCTGGCTGCGTGACATGGAATCCACCTTCACCGAAGCCGGAAAACTCTCAAGCACCTTCCAGGGCATGATTGACGCACTCGCGGGCGATAATAAAGATGTAACTTCCCTGAAAAGTGCGCTGGTCACCTTTGATTCAGAGGTGATAGCCAGCCGCGCCATTCACACGCGGGCTGGAGCAGACATCCTCAATCTGGTTGGCTGGAAAGCCAATGGCGATGTCCGTGACCGCCTGGCGGCCGGCATTTCCTTGCTGGATGGTCGTGCTGGTCTGAAAGACGTAAATTTTAGATTGAGCTTCGCTATCGAAGTTTTGAATAAAGCCTTTGTCAAATGGCGAGCCGCCCGTATCAATGGATAAGGGTCTAAAAGTGATTCAAGAGAATTTGTGTGAATAGAACAATCAAGGTTTTGGTTTGCATTGCGATGCTCAGCTTGTTTGTGGCGGCTTGTTCAAACGGCGGCACAAACAACCCGGCAGCTACGTCAATGCCACAGCCACAAGTAAGAGTGGGCAGCCTGCCAAGTGCCACTGCTGCAGAGATTGAGGCCACCGGCACACCCGAGCCAATTCTGACACCCACCCAGGCAGCGGTCTTTTACGATCCTACCCCGGATGTGGACCAGCTCGCAAACCAGATCGACAACATGATCAACGATATCAGCAGAAGGCTAAAAAGCCAGAATTATATTTTGAAATAAAACTAAAAAAGGATGGGCAGTTTTCAAGACTGCCCATCCTTTTTTTATTGCCAGGTGGGAAATTTATCAGGATGCAGCCTGAATTGCTTATCCGTGACCGGTCAGCAAACCCAGTAATTTTTCAAGCATCGCGGTGCGATAATCAATGGCCGCCTGAACGTTTTCCTGGTGCATCTCATTCACAATCGTATCCACCACCAGGCTGCCATCCGGGCCTTTTTTCATTGGCAGGACAGTTTCACTGTCGCCATCCAACCGGATAATGGTTTGTGCGGCCAATTTGGACGCGCTGATATCCCCGCCAATTTCCACATATCGGGTTTCAACGGTCATGGTGGCTGCATCATCAACATACTTTGCAATCTTATCAGCCGCACTCTTGAGGGCTTCTTTTAGTTCAGGACTGGTCGCCATAATTTTCTCCTTGGGGTGATTAAATGGTTTGAAGTTCTCTGGCCTGGGCCAGAATTTTTATTACATACTGGTAAACAGCTGGTAAAGCCAGCAAGGCGCCGCCAGGTGTCACCATCAGGCTGGCTATCTTGATCGAGCCGCTGGCCACGGTTGCAAGCAGGCGCAGGCGTAAATGCCGGGTACGCACCGCACTCAAAAGCGCCGCGCTGTGCAGGCTGGCCTGGTCCGGGCTAAGATCCTCCATCCAGATGGTCTGAAGATCGCCTTTCCAATTCAGCAAGCTGCGGGCCACCAACTGATTGGAAATAGAGGTCTCCACCCAGGCAAAATGGAGCACATCCCGATCAAGCTGCTGCATCAGACCGCTAATCTGGGCCTCGGCCGCTTGCCAGACCTCACCGGCAGCTTCCTCTATCCCAAAGCTTAAGCCTTTCCCGGCGGAGGAATCGACTCTGGAAATATTTCCGAGCAGTTCGCCTTCGAGACCCATTTCCTGTTCGATTGGCTTTACGTCGAAACTCAAGCCGGAATTTGGCCGGCTGCGATCCTGACTCCTCTCCACCAGATCATCCAGTCGCAACGGTACACGATCCAGGCTGGCATTAAGCTGCACCAGGCTGGCCTGTTTGTTCTGCAATTCCAGGTGGGCGGATTGCAAATCGCCAGGCAGCCGTACCCTGTAAAACTCTTCAGCCGGCAGGGAGTCTTCAGAACCTAACCCAAAAGATACGGGCCCGGCAGCTGTGGCCCACAGCCCAGTATCATCTGCTGAAGAACTTTCAAAAACCGGCAAGCGAATTTCCATGATTGCCCAACTTTTACTTGATGATGCCGGTCAGGTTGGCGGCTACACCCATAATGGTTTTGAGCAGCTCAGCTCGGTTGGCCTGGGCTGTTCTGACCATTTCGGCATGGATATTCCAAACTGCTGTATCCACCTCGCCATCCTTTTCGGGGACACACACCAGGGTATCCCCATCCAGGCTGATGCGCGTCACTGCCCGCAGTTGGGCACCGGTAAACTTGCCGCCTTCGTATTGAACCGTGTCCATGTCGTCCGCCACATAGGTTGAGATTTCCAGGCTGGTGGCATCGTCCAGGGTCTGGCTGAGATAATCACCCAGTTTATCGATGAACTTTTTGAATGAGCTGGGGGCGGCGGCACTGGTGCTATCAACCGGCGCACCCCCTTTGAAAAAGTCACCCAGCCCGAAATTTGTGGCGGTATTTGCGTCAGATATCCCGGCAGCTGTTGGCTGTACAGCCAACCCGGCCTGAGGGGTCACATCCGGTTGAAAACCTGTCGAAACAGCGCTGAGCGAGGCAGGGATGCTTGAAACGAGTGCGCCCAGGTTGGCGCGTTCCGGGGCTGGCGTTGGCTGGGGGTTATTGGCCAACCTGACAGCCGGATCACCAATAAAGGTATAGTTACGCGCGTCATTATTGGAGGTCCACAATCCGGCCAGCTTGACATCATCCTGCATCTCCGGGCTCGTGCTGTCCAGTTCCTCGGTTAACATGGTCGAAATCTCAGCATAGCGCGCATTAAAAGGCTCGTTGGCAGCCCCGGCAGGTTTGCCATCCAGCAGACCAGCCAGGGTCGAGTCAAAGGTAGTAATGTCATTGACAGCCCCATCCCACTGGATGGAGGCACCCCAGGCACGCTCGACATGCGCAAAGACACCCAACGCGCCTCCCCTGGGATGCGAGAGTAGTTTGAGCGGCAACTGAGAGATAAAGGCATACGGCGCAATATCTTTTTGGGTTCCAAAAGCCTGCCGGTAAAAATTATCACTCTTTGGAATTCCGCCACCATAACAGGCAAAAATAAAAGCCAGCATGCCAAATACGTCCGCATCTGCGGCGATATCATCGGCGGAAAAATACAGATTGTCCGTGACGGGAACACGCGCAAGAGGGCCGGGCCAATCCTGGGTCAGGATGGCGCCGGTATGCCGCAGCATGCGGGCATCATCTGGTTTAAAACTCATACCATGACTGGCACTAAATAAAATCGAGGGGGTTTGTGAGCCACCCAGGTAATTGGCCAGATTGGCTTTGGTGGCTCGGGTTGGGTCCACCAGATCCACGCTCCACGCGGGGTTGCGGGCTTTCATTTGTTCGGCCAATGGGCGGATCAGGGTGGTGGCACTCATATTGGTGGCCTTATCACCCGGGTTAGCCACGCCAAAGAAGGCGGCTGTTTTGGGCCGGGAGAACTTGTTGGTCTCGGCAGCCACCACACTGCTGGCATAGCGATAATAATCTTCAAGTCTGTCAAAAAATATCCGGCCTACCGCATACTGCACATCCAGCTGGTATTGAAAACTGAAAGGAATCGATTCAGGAGAACCGACAATCAGGGCATAATACGGAAACTTGGCCGGATCAGCCGCGCCGGGCCCACGCCCAAAGCGCTTGAGAAAATCATTCTTCGATTCAGCGGGGTGAAGACCCAGATCTGGACCAATGACTTCCTTGTAATAAGATTCGGTTTTGGCAGCGGCTTGCTGCTTGCGCAGATCAAGCAAGGGCTTGAGCGCTTCCTTGATGGCATCCACCGATTTTTGGGGCAGGTCTGAGGGGAAAATCACCGACCAACCGGTTTGAGCCAGGTCGGTATCATCGATCCCTTCAACCACGCCGAAATGCTCAGCATTTTTGGCTTCGTCAAAAGCCTTGCGTAATTTGGCATCCCTCAAATCTTCGGGCGTTAGTTTTTGGCCACGCGCCACCTTGGCGATCATTTCGGTGGTAATGGTCAGATCACCATCCAATGGGCCACCAGTAGCGGCATCAATTCCGTTTGTAAATAAATCCTGCGACATGGCAGTATCTCCTTTTAGAATGAAACCGGGGCTTCATCAGGGTTTAGCAATCTTTGGGTGCAGCGACAGGGATCGGGTCTTCCGGGCGTTCTTTTACCAACCAGGCAGCCACATATCCTTTGTTTCCCTTTACATCCCGAACCCGAAGCCACTTGCCACTCTGGCCAACCTTTTTTAAGTTGGCTTCTGGCTTTCCAAGTACCACCAACTCGGTGCCCTTCGGCATGCGCTGAATTTGGGTGTGTATGGAAATAAAAGCTTCGGTGCGCATGATCACACCCGGCTCGGTGGTACGCATGATCAAATGCCGCCTTTCCGCCATAGCAAAGTTAGCTCCAGCAGTCTGACGCTGAGCCTGCGGCCCAAAAGCCCCCAGGCTGACAATAGAAACATACCAGGCTGCCACTACTCCCTGGCTGCCAGTCACATCCGATACTTTAATCCATTCAAAATTGACCCCTACCTTGCGTTTAACTTCAGTGGCTGGCTCTAGAACTTTTAATTCCGACCCAATGGGGTAGAACTTCAAAACGGTTGCATCGGTATTATCTGGTTTTGAGCGCAATTTTAAAGCATCTACAATGGTTTTGACCACAGGGACATCATTCGGAACCGGCACGGGCGCGGGAGGTGTTCCGGACACAGGGGCCACGTTTGTTTTAGCTTTTGAAACCAGCCAGGCTGCCACATAGCCCTGGGTTCCATCCGGTGCCTTGACCGGCAGCCAGGCATTTTGGATGCCCAACGCTGAGGCAGCCGTGACATCTGCCTCCAAAACTTTGAATTGAGTATTTGCCGGAAAACGCTTAAGCAGGGTGCTATCTGAAATGACCGTCTGGGAACGCAGCGCCAGATCATCCGCCACAGCATACACACTGAAAGTGGCATAGACCCCTTTGTCAAGCTGAGGCGGGCTGGCCGGCGTAACCGGATCTGAGCCATGTGTGAAAAAGACCCCGGTAATGATGTTGGCGGGATTGTTTGAACCAGCAATCTGCGCGTATTTTGAGGTGATCAGATTGATTTGCCCATTGGCAATCGGATAGGGATAAGGATCATAAACCAGGTAATCATTCCCCACCCTGGCATAAGCCAGCATGTAATGAGTCTGAACACCCTTCTGTGGCGACCAATCGACCTCGATGATCACCGGACGTCCCTGTGCCAGGTTGGTATCAATCTCTGCCAGAGGGGCTGGCAAACCCGAGCAGGCTCGATAATCCAGGCTCAAGCCAGGCACAACCTGGTTAATTAATGAACTGATCAGGAAGGAGGTTCCCGCCTGAAAACCCTTGATGGATTTCAGCTTTTCGTTCAAAACTGCAGGGGTTAAATTGGTCACACCGTATTGTGTGGCACACATCGTGATGCTGGTCAGAAGGCAACCAAATCCACCAATCGTGGAAGTTTTATCAAAACCCAACAAGTTATTTTTCCACTGGGGATCTGTCTGGGAAAACTGCGTAATTGTCATTTCATGTCTCCAATAAAGTTGGTGCTTCAGCCCAGGCATTGCTTCTATTCAGGTAAAAATACGAATATTAATAATTATACCCATATCAGACAGGTAGAACAAGTAGAAAAGTGGAGTGAGTGCTGAAAAGACCAGTTTCGAGTATACTTTTAGAATGACAGAAGCGATTGGAATATTTGGTGGAACCTTTGACCCGCCCCACCTGGGGCATTTAATCCTGGCAGCCGAGGCCCTCAGCCAGTTGGAATTGACTCGGGTAATCTGGGTTTTAACCCCACAACCGCCTCACAAACCCGAACGTCCCATTACGGATCATTTCCACCGATTCGAAATGATCAAACGCGCCATCGCTAACAGCCCCAGGTTTGAACTTTCTACGATTGAAAGTGAACGCCCAGGCCCGCATTACACCATTGATACGATTGACACGCTCCAAAATCGCAATCCCAGCGCGCGCCTGATGTTGCTGCTCGGAGGTGATTCGCTGCGCGATCTGCCTACCTGGCATAAGCCAGGCGAAATCGTAACCGCTGTACACGGTTTTGGCGTCATGCGCCGGCCCGGGGATGAAATTGACCTATCTGCGCTGAACAATTCCTTGCCCGGTTTGAAATCAAAAGTGCGCTTTTTCGATACCCCCCAACTGGAAATCTCATCTACCACCATCCGTGAACGAATCGCAAACGGCGGCCATTATCGTTTTTATCTACCGGTGGAAGTGTATGATTATATTCAAAAATATAGGCTTTATCACTGACAGGTTGTTTCTACCTGTTTGCAGTGTAATGGTCTTTGGTTTGCAGGTATCCTGCGTCAAAATCAGGCTGATTTGGTTCCAAGGCATGGATGGATCGTGGTTTTTGACCGGGAATAAAAAACTTTTTCCGATGGAGGAACCATAATCTGGTTTTTATTCATCCAAATGGAAGGTATGGTACTGATTCTGGCAGGGATTGCCCCAGGCGATATGCATTTCGCGGGCGGTCAGATCAATCACCAGCGCATTGATGGTTTTCTCACGGTCTAATTCACGGCCATCAATGGCGTGGTTGCAGATTGAATTCGGAAAATCCACATGATCCTTCTGAATGGCCTGTAAGGTTTTGATAGAATGCTTGTCGGTCTTGTGCAGCAGGCGCAGAGCGCGGTGATATTGAACCCGCGAAGGAATCAACTGCTCGGGCTCGTATTCAATTTCCTGCATGTGCGGTGAAAGATAATGATTGGCATGCGCCATATAGCCATCCATGGCATACAAGACATCAAATCGCCGCGCGGAAACCTCGACTGAGTAAATCTCCCCGCTTTCATGTGCAATCAAATGGTTATAACCAGCCGCCCGATGCGAAATAACAGCACGTTTGATCGCATCGGAGGGTGTTTTGGCCGCCAGGACTGCCCGTGAAACCACCAGGCGCGGAATGCCGATGCGAGAATCGTCCGGGTGGACAGAATCAATCAGTTGTGCAATCCCATAGGCATTAAAACCGACGTTAGGCAGCAAGCCGCCATAATTCATTGCCAGGAAGGGTGGCTCATGGACAGGCCTGGCATGCAAAATATAGACATCATCCTCATCTTCTGGAATCCAATCTTCGTTATGAGCCGCGAGGATATGCCCATCCGCTGTGTGAGCGTCATTAACTGCCATACTGGTACAACTGATCAGATGCAGGGCATCCATGGTGACCGCTTCCATGGCGTTTAAGACCGAAACCTCTTCAAAAGGCAGGTTTGCCCCTTCCGCGATCCCCATCATCTCTTCAACATATTGCGGATAACGTTCCTGGGCAAATGGCAAATATTTGCGGGCCTGGATCTGGGCACCATCCCAGGTCAATTCAAGCTCTTCATAGGCATCGGCCAGTAATTTGCGAGCGTTATCCACACTGCGACGTACATTCGCGCGGCGCGATTCACCGATTTGACGGCCCATCTCTCGATGAGTACCTGAAACACGCACCAGCGGAATGGGTTCAGGATGAACCGGGGTGTCATAGGGATTAGAATTCAAAATACCTCCAAAACAACCCGGCTGGCTGCTCTCACCAGAATGAAACTAATTACCAGGCTTGAATTTCCATCAGGAATACAATGAGCAGCCAAATTATAACATCCCGCTTACGGGGGCCCACAGCCCAGCAGGGAGAAACCTGGCTACTCTAAATGCAGGTGCCAGTTATATTCCCCCGTTGATCCAGATAGCCCAGCCAAGGATTTTGCACAACAAAAACTCCCGCCTTTTTGAAAGGCGGGAGTGGAAAAAACAACAGGTTATTCTTAGCTTTCCTGAACGGGGGGAGCTACAACCATGGGCTTTATGGGAATGGGCTGAAGCACCCGCATCCCAAAACGAGTCATAACCACGGCACCAAGACCAGCAAAACCGATCAGCCCAGCCAGCAGCCCGCCAATGCAGGGGATAAAACCAACCCCCTGTGCAACCAAATTCAGGCAAAAAACACCCAGCCCGGCCGCCAACGGCAGCGGTATTTCACGCTTAAACATTTCTGAAATCCGCAAACCTATTTCCAGCCCGAGGGCCAACCAACCCATCACGCAGGCCGCCGAAAAAACGATTGCAAGGCATGCAATCAGGGGGATGGTAACAATCAGAGTGATAATCAGGATGCTGAAAAGCGCCAGCGCCACAATCGCAATGATGAACATCACCAGGGACAACAAGCCCATCCCAAAGGCCATGAACGGCTGTGCCACCACCCCATCCGCCACGCGGCGCATGTGCATGGGTAGAAACAATGCGATCAACATGGCCAGCAGCGCCAGGATGATGGACTGCCCAAGCGTGCTGATGACACTCCAGAACGGGTTGGCCGTGGTTGAGACTACCTGTGGCAGAGAAGGAATACCTGGCAGCACTGGTACTGCCGGTGAGGCCGGCCGAGTGGGATTATTCATCACATCGCCGTCCACCCTGGCAGCCGGATCACGGCTGACCGCGGCCCCAAAAGTAACCAGGTTGCCTTGA
>CAZLJB010000020.1:0-16394 GCA_964559195.1 uncultured Anaerolinea sp.
TTATTATAACTGTCTCATATTTACTCGCAGGGTGATATTCCGTGGTCAATTGATGTCAAAAATAAAAATACGAAGCAAACCATGGAAATTATTCACCGAGTGGAAAAATCAGGATGGTTTCGAGAAAACCGATGAGCCAGTTAGCAGATCCATTATCTCAGCATTTTCTATAAGAAAGTCACTTCGGTTCTCTGTGAACCGGAACAGATCATCGTCTTGATCGCGAAAAATGGTTTGTAATCTATTTGAAGACAGTAGAAGAGATGCTACCGATTTTTGCAGGGTTTAGAAGAGTATGCCTTACAATAAGGGTAACAAACAAGTTAAACAATATTGTATTAATTATCAAAAGCAATCTGCTGGATTTTGTGGCACTCTTCAACAAAAATAACAGTGCTGATTATAATTGGGTTAAGGGAACAATTCTAGTATCGAAAGTAATATTTCCCATGATTAAACATGGAAAGTACTGTCATATCCTGGATTTATAGATCACTTCAACATTCATCTCGACAGATCAGAAATACTCACCAGAGCTACCATTGCATTTATCGCTTAATTTGGTGGACAAAAATCCACCTTAAAAATCAATCATCCAGGTAACCAGACCAGCCATGGATCATGCTCTTAACTTTGTTGGACAATTACGTCGCCAGTACTTGATACCTCCAGAAGGCCGCCCATTTCTGGACGTACCAGGAGGTAATTTACTTTATTCAGCCGCAGGCGCACGACAATGGGTAGATGTGGTCCAATTGATGGCCCGCGCCGGGGAAGATTATCCTCACGATTGGTTGAAGATTTTTCAGCAAAAGGGGATGGATCCAAGGGGCATTAAAATCCTACCAGGCGCAATTGATTTACGCACTTTCCAGGTATACACCGATTCGAGAAATTTCCAACGATCTAACCCCATCTCCCATTTTGCGAGGCTTGGTCTGCCCTTTCCAAAAGGGTTGCTCGGATACCAATCACCACAACTTGAACAAGACAGCCGGGTAACCACAAACCAGGATTCTCCCAAACTTACTGATATACCAGCCGATTATTTGTTCGCAAAAGCCGTTCACCTCGCTCCCCTGGATTTATTAACCCATTCACAATTTTCGCCAGCCTTTCGACACGGTGGCGTATCGATTGTGACGATTGACCCGGGCCCAAGTTACATGAACGCTAATTTTTTGGATGATCTACGTTCGTTATTGCAGGATATAACAGCTTTTCTGCCGTCTGAAGAAGAAATCCGCAGTCTTTTTTGGGGGCGCACTAATGATTTATGGGAAATGGCTGCCACGCTGGCCAGCTATGGATGTGAGATTATTGTTATCAAGCGGGGCGGGTTAGGGCAATTCGTATTTGAACGCGCCTCGGGTAAAAAATGGGAAATTCCTGCTTACCCATCACGGCTGGTTGACCCGACAGGCGCTGGAGATGCTTTTTGTGGCGGTTTTTTGGCAGGCTACGCTGCCACGCTTGACCCATTGCAAGCCGCAATGTATGGAAATATTTCAGCTTCATTCACGATTGAAGGTACCGGGGTCTTTTATTCGCTCGATTCAATGCCCGGGCTGGCACAGGCACGCCTGCAATCACTAGGCAGTCTTATTCGGCAAGTGTAAATCTCGGAGGCAATTTGATCAACAAACTTCTCAATCTTGCCATTCAAATTCAACAAGTCCCAGCGCCCACGAATGATGAAACCCTGCGTGGAAAATTTATCACTGAAAAAATGCAGGCTGAAAGTCCGTTTATATCCCAGGTTCATACAGATAGCGCAGGTAATGTATTGGGCTGTCTGCCGGGTAGTGGCCAGGGCGCCCCTTTGATCATATCAGCACATATGGATACAGTTTTTCCCCTGGATACCGAACTTACGATTCGAAATGAACGAGGGCGGGTTTATGGCCCAGGGATTGGTGATAATTCGCTAGGGGTGGCTGGTCTTTTTGGTATTCTATGGAGACTGCGAGCAAGTGGGGCATCAATGCCCGGTGATATTTGGTTTGTCGCGAACACCGGTGAAGAGGGCCTGGGCGATCTGCGCGGGATGAAAGCCCTGGTGGGGCATTTTGGCTCCAAGCCAAAAGCATACCTGATATTGGAAGGCATGGCACTGGGGCATGTTTACCACCAGGCCGTTGGTGTTCAGCGCTACAAAATCAGCCTGCATACGGATGGTGGCCATTCGTGGACGGATTACGGCAAGCCATCTGCAATTCACGAACTCTCAAGGTTGGTTACCAACATTTCAGCCATCAGGCTGACTAATAAACCCCACACCACCCTGAATGTTGGCCGGATCAGTGGCGGTACAAGCATAAATACGATTGCGGCAGATAGTTGGATGGAGCTCGACCTACGCTCTGAAGAGCAGGACAGCCTGGCAAAACTGATCGCGCAGGTGGAAACCCTGGTGGCAGATATCCGCCACGCAAACATGGATGTGGAAATGACATCGATCGGACAGCGCCCATCTGGCGAAATAAGCGCTGATCACCCCCTCGTACAGCTTGCACAGAACTGTCTACGAAAAGAAGGTATTGAACCCGTACTAACAATTGGCTCCACTGACGCAAATATTCCATTGAGTATGGGTTATCCGGCCCTTGTGCTGGGTCTATCACATGGTGGAGGGGCTCATACCCTGCATGAATTTATTGAAACCGCGCCAATTGAAAAGGGGCTGGAGCACCTGATCCAATTTATCAGCCAGGCCTGGAATTAAAAAGCCAGCCTGACACCAAATTTAAAATAGGTCATAACACCCAATTTCGCCAGAAAGCCGAGTGTAAATCAATGCTCTGCTCTGCAGTAGGATTTTTTTATTTAAGATCAATAACTTCATAAACTGGGATTGGATCCCGCTTTCCTTTGACAACCATTGGCTGCATTGGAACCACGTTAATTAAACCCCTGACCCGCTCGTAAGCCAGTTCGCTAATAACTATCTGGTTTTTTCCAGCATTTTCCTGCAGGCGCTTGGTGGTATTAACACTATCACCAATGGCCGTATATTCCAGCCGTTTCTCAGTCCCTATCAGTCCAAGTATTGCATCCCCATAATGGATTCCCACACCAAAAGCGAGGTGCGCTTCCGGTGGCAGAATAGTGTGCAAATATGCAATCCTTTTGCGTAAGGTAAGCGCGGCACGGACAGCGCGCAGCGTGTGATCAACTTGTGGAATGGGAGCATTAAACCAGGCCATGACCGCATCACCCAGAAATTTATCGACCGTACCTTCCTCTTCGAGGACCGCCTCAGCACCTGCAGCCAGGTACCGATTCAGAACTGAAACCAGGTGCTCTGGCGACTGATTCTCGCTAAAACTGGTAAACCCTCGAATGTCTGCAAATAATACAGTAATCCCAACCCGCTTACCACCCAGAGCCAGACCATTTGGGTCAATTTGTTGAATGACAGCCGGAGAAACCATGCGCTCGAATAATTTACGCTGAGCCTCAAGACGTTTGCGCTCCGTAAGATCATCCAATACAATCGCAACCCCTTGAGTGGTCTGATTGGCATTTTTCAGAGGAGAAATATTCAAACGCCACTCAACCAACCCACGCAATGGCAGGTGATGGCTAACTTCCAAATCATTAATGGTTGTATCACGATCACGGATACTTGCCACCTGAGGCAAGATATTCGATGCAATTGAAGGTAAAACATCTTCAAGCCTTCGTCCAATGATCTGGGCGGCCGTCTGTCCAATAATCCCTTCAGCTGCGCGATTGCAAAGGGTAATTTGGTCCTCAATATTGGCTGTGATAACTCCGCTGGCAATAGAAGCAAAAATATTGTCCATCATGTTTTTTAGCCCAGTCACCTCCGCCAGGGTGCTGCGCAGAGATTCAAACAAGCGAGCATTATCAATCGCGATCGCAGCCTGGTTTGAAAAGGCCCGCAGTAAAACGCGCTCAGATTCGGTAAATATGCCCGAACGGATGCGGTTATCCGCATAGATAACACCAATCAATTCGTTTTTGACCTTGAGCGGAACGCATAAAATGGAGCGGAGATTAAAAGCTATGATGCTTTCCTGCCCACCAAAACGAGGATCTTGCTGCGCATTGGTTGTAAGAATAGAATCCCCGGTTTCAATCACACGCTGAATCACAGTTCGGCTGACTGAGTGTTCGGTTTCATTAAGCGACTCTTGTTCCCAATTACGGGCTACGCGCGTTGACATCTGTCCGTTTGTATCACGCAACATTAAAAAACCACGCTCAGCCTCAGTCAGTTTAATAATGTTGTCCATAACAATGCGCAGCACTTCATCCAACTCGAGGGATGAATTAATAATCTGACCAATTTCTGTCAACGCAATCAGGTTCTTACGTTCTTCGGCAAAAGCAGCAACATCTTGGGAAATGTGAAACAGATGGTTTTCCATCTGTGACAATTCTTCAAAAGTAGCGGGCGGCAGGCTGGCACGAACTGGTAAAAGCAACGAACGGATATGACCGGCGGCCTGGCTTAGATTTTTTAGCTGCTGATCCACACTAGGTGGTTGATTTTGAACCATAAACTAACCTCCAAATAACCAACGCTGGATTATCTTTCTAACAAATAAAAGCCTGAGCATCCAACTCGCACGAATCGCACTGGCCACATCTACCGAATAAGGTGTAAAGAGTGTTTGTTCAAGCGCTGTGTTCAAAATTTCAATATACACAGACGCTTCTGGAAGAAGTTTCTTCAACAACGATGTTCGCTCTGCCGGGGTGACATAATCAGGTTGCGCTCTATCCAACCATGCCAGAGTTTGATTGATAACATGGTAGGCGCGCTCCACCCTGCTGACTTCACTCCAGCGCAGCCAACGGTTCAACCAATGCGGGCTTTTCAGGTTGTAGTATGTAAAAATTGCGATGAGCGTCGATGGTATTTTTCGCGAAAGAGAAGATAACTCATCGAAACTTCGATGCCTGATTTTCAAGCCAATCAAAAAAATGGCAATTAATAATGTTGCAAGAATTATAACCCACTGCCACTGATCACGCGTCAAACCGAGGTAGGTTGGGACAACGACACTGTTTCCTGTATCAAGGATATCTTTTTCCTGATCAAAGCGCGAATTGTTCCTGGAACCCTCGGCAAAGTTAGCAGCCGGATCGCCATTTCTCCCTAAAATTGAATTGTCGCCACTCGGGCGTATCAGCGCAGCCTGATTGACAGTAGGCTCAAATTGGACCCATCCGATATTTGGAAAATATACTTCAGGCCAGGCATGGGCATCCTGCGCGCGAACACTGTACAATCCGTTTTGGTCACTTTTCCCCTCAGCAAAACCCACCACCAGGCGCGCCGGAATTCCTAGAGAACGAATAAGCAAGACCTCGGCGCTGGCATAATAATTACAAAACCCACTTTTCCAATTAAAAATAAACCAGTTCAATGGGTCAATACCAGTGGGAGGCGCAGGAAAGGTTTCACTATAGCTGTAATTTTGCCGGAGATACTCTGTCACAGCCTGAGCTTTATCAAAGTTTGTTGTCAAACCCCTGGTAATATGAACTGCCAGATCTTTCGTTTCAGTAGATATATTTCCAGGCATCTGCAGGTAGCGGTCTGCAATGAAGAAAGGGTAATCATTACCGGTTTCCCGAAGCTCTTTCTGTGTAGGATTGGACAAAATAGCCCGGATACGGTATTGGTCACCAACCTGTAAAACAGGTGTAACATTCCAGCTCAAAGGATCAAATTCGGCTTTCGGATTTGATCTTGTTTGTATTGAGCCACGACGGCTGGCCCAAACCGGCAAAGACGGAGTAGCAAGTATAGCACTGGCGCTAGTTTGCCATGTAAAAACAAACTCAGCCATGGGATTGAATACAGAATTCGCTTTGATCAGATTTCCGGAATCAGGCTCAAAGGGAGTATTCTGGCTATCGAGCATTTGCCAGGCACCATTCTGATATGTATCATAAACGCGCATGCGCCAGTACAGACGCGGAAGATTGCCGGGTGGCGCATAAACATTAAAAAACAGTGCCTCACCGCTGCCTGCCGCCCTCCCCAGGCCCAGCACATCACCATACAATTCCTGCGTGTTATTTTTACTACCACTCGAGTTCAAGGCTGCCAACATATCATCTAACCACTTGCGGACACCTTCGAAAGGTTGGTTGATATCCCGCCAGGCATGGGCAACGGAAGGCAAAACAGCCGCCGGAGCTGGCAGCAGCCAGGCGGCTAGGATAATGATGGCTGCTACGCTGACAATATTTTTATTCAAATCAAATTCCGGGTCGCTGCCAGCAACAATATGTTGTTCATCCCATCGCTTACGGGAATTTAATAAATTATTACGTCCAATAATCATCAAGGCCAAAAAAAAGTAAAATGCCAGACCCCATATCCGATCAGACTTATAACCATCGTAATATTGGATTATTAATACAGGTAAAGTGGATGGCAGCAGAACGTGGTAAATTGACCGATCACGTGCCAGGCTGAAGCCGCTGTAAATGCCTATCAACCAAAATAAAATGGACATCAGCGCCACAAAAAAAATGTGGTCACTCACCGGTTTTCCATTCAAACCTAGAT
Source organism: uncultured Anaerolinea sp. (assembly GCA_964559195.1). Lineage (GTDB taxonomy): Bacteria > Chloroflexota > Anaerolineae > Anaerolineales > Villigracilaceae > UBA5195. Next base: position 6,557 of record CAZLJB010000020.1, read on the forward strand.
TTATGGATGCCAACAATCTACCCAGCAGGCTGATCAATTGTCCGAGAATTGTTTTTTCACCCTGTACAATTCTGCTCAATTGCAGTGGAACACTGAAAATTGTATACAAAAACACCAACCAATAGACCCATTGAGACTTAAATTGACTCAACCCTAATGCAAGACCCAGAGCTGTGCCCATCACGGCAAGCGATTCCACATAGCCTAAATCCGGTGTCCAATTGGTAGTATCCAAACGTACTGCAGCAGTGAATACCGCACAAATTAATAATGCAGCTACAGGCCAATCCCAACGAGGATACCAATAAGGTTTCATAACATTGAGTGTACAATATTAGTGTCTGGCTAGTCAAATGATAATTCCTAAAGAGCTGAACTAGAAAAATTCTGGATTTGTGTCCAGGAGATCCACCTGAATTTCAAATCAACACCGGAGGTTTAAAATGGAAGCAATCTGGAATAATGGAATCACCTTCATTGTTTGGTTTCAAGGACTGGGAAGCTGGCTGTTGACACCTATGCTATTTTTTTCATTTCTTGGATCAGAAGAGTTCATCCTTTTACTTCTGCCGGTACTTTATTGGTGTGTAGATGCAAACCTGGGACTGCGAATGGCACTGATTGTTTTATTCTCAGGTGGCACAAATGAAATCCTAAAACTGAGCTTTCACGGACCGCGCCCATATTGGTTCAGCACACAGGTAAAAGCCTATGCTGCTGAAACCTCTTTTGGCGTTCCATCCGGACATGCCCAGATTGCAACGAGCCTGTGGGGTATGGCAGCCGCAGTAATCAAGCGACCCTGGGCCACCCTGACAGCCGTTTTTATTATCCTGATGATCGGTCTCTCCCGACTATATCTGGCTGTTCATTTTCCACATGATGTTTTGCTGGGCTGGGCGATTGGAGCATTGATATTATGGGTATTTGTAAAGTGGTGGAATTCCGTCGATAAATGGGTAAAAAGGAAATCTTTAGGACAGCAAATTGGCCTGGCATTCGCAGCCTCCGTGGTGATGCTGGTCTTCGGAGTCATGGCTTTCGGTACACTGCGGAATTGGGTGCTTCCAGCAGCATGGATATCAAACGCGCAACTGGCTGGCTCAGATGTATTACCCGCCCCAGCCTCCCTTAGCACCACAGTTACGTCAGCAGCCGTATTATTCGGCATACTGGCCGGGTTGGCATGGCTGAATTCCCGGGGAGGTTTCCAAGCCAATGGAAGCACAGGACAAAGAATACTGCGGCTTTTACCCGGATTGGCAGGTATTTTACTTTTATATATAGGATTGGGCGCCATTTTTCCACGTGGGGAATTTTTTAGCGCCTATTTATTCCGGTATATACGTTATGCCCTGATCGGTGTATGGATCACAGCCGGAGCACCATGGTTATTTCAAAGAATAAACCTGGCCCAGAAGAATAAAGTTTGACATTTCGAGCGTATCAATAAATAACATCAAGGATGGGTATCCAAATTTTTATCGAATACAGGGTGGAAGATGTTCTTTTTGTTGTTTTTTGCACCAAAAACATGCAAAAAAACATCTGAGGGGAAAACCACTTGCAGGATGAAGTGTTCGGGTGAAATCTAACCTGACTGGATCGTTATCCATATTAAGGTAAAAAGTACTGATCAATAATGCAGACTAATCTTGGTAGATATTAGCCTATCTTTTGATATAATCTGACCAACAAAAATCCTGATGTTATTGAGCTTTTATTAAATATGACTCTTGATCAAGGAACCCTATTAAATGGGCGATACCGAATCGAAGAGATCCTGGGACAGGGGGGCATGGGATCGGTTTACCGCGCCTTGGACGAAAACCTGAGCGTGGAAGTTGCTGTAAAAGAAAATCTTTTTACAACGGATGAATATTCACGCCAATTTCGGCTGGAAGCAGTAATTCTGGCGAGTGTGCGCAACCAACACTTGCCCCGAGTCAGCGACCATTTTGTACTTGATGACCAGGGTCAATACCTGGTAATGGATTATATTGAGGGGGAAGATCTTCGCCAACGCATGGAACGTCTGGGGCATATCCCTGAAGAAGATGCCATTTTAATTGGCGCAGCAGTTTGCGAAGCGCTTTCATATTTACACACACGCAAACCGCCAGTTTTACACCGTGATATTAAACCTGGAAATATCAAGATCACATCCGGTGGAGAAATTTACCTGGTAGATTTTGGGCTTGCAAAACTGGTCAATGGCTCCCAGACGACCACAACCGGCGCCAGAGCCATGACGCCGGGTTATTCACCTCCCGAACAGTACGGCACAGCCCGCACAGACCCACGCTCTGATGTTTATTCACTAGGCGCGACCCTTTATGCAGCTGTAACCGGAATCATCCCGGAAGATGGCCTGGCACGCGTTATGGATAACACGCTGCTCACGCCAGTTCGCAAACATAATCCCAAAATATCAAGAAGACTGGCGACTTCCATTGAAAAAGCAATGGAAGCATATCCAGATGATCGTTTTCAAAGTGCAATAGAGTTCCGACAGGCACTACTTTTCTCAAGCTCTAAAACACTACGCTTTGTTGAAGATGACTTAATTATCAGCGTTCCGCCTCCCCCAAAAGACGAGAGCCAGCACCCCGAGAACAATGATGATGATCTGATCGTTTTACAAGCCCAACAACCGAAGTCTTTTTCAGACAACCTTGCTTTTGCTTCCATGCGTTTGCGCCGCAAGATGCGCCGTTTTACGGGCATGAGTGTTTGGGTGGGGCTTGCGCTTGTGTTGTTTGCAGGCGGGTTTCTCTGGGTAAACAATCCCGGCTTTCGCTCCGGCATGCTGAGCATACTTCCAAGCAACCCAACAGAAGTATCACAGCTGCCCACGCCTACTCAAACTGAAGTCAGAATTACACCTTCTCCAGTCAACACCAAGCCTGTCGAGACGGTTACGCCCACTCTACCAAATACCGCACCGCCACCCTCTCCAACCCCCGTAGGAGGTGGATTTGGGAAAATCGCGTTTGCTTCAAACCGCACGGGTAGCCCACAAATTTATACCATGCGATCCGATGGTAGTGATGCCCAACAGGTTACAAACGAACAGGATGGAGCCTGTCAGCCGGACTGGTCACCCGATGGTAAAAAGATCGTATATATCTCCCCATGCCGAAAAAAGCAGGATGTTTATCTTGGTTCGAGCCTGCTTATCATGGATTTAAATTCCCGAATACGGACAGCCTTGCCTTCCAGTCTGGGGGGTGATTTTGAACCAGCCTGGTCGCCAGACGGCATTCATATTGCTTTCACATCTTTACGCGATGGCTATATGGAAATTTATATGATCAACTTGGAGACGAATCAAATTACAAGACTGACGAAAGCCCAGAGCGTGGTTGCTGGGGTTTATGCTCGACAGGCAGCCTGGAATCCTTATGGATCGCAAATTGCTTATGTTTTAAAACGGTTGGGGCTTTCACAGATTTGGGTCACGTCTGATGGCGATGCCAATATGAGCAAACCCAACGATCAGTTTGTTCAAAGCGGAAACCAACTTCTCGATTCGATGCCAGCCTGGAGTCCAGATGGACAATATATTTTTTTCAACCAGACAAATTTTTCCGGTACATCGCCATTTAGATTAATGAGCATGCGTTACGAAGATCGCGCTACCAGACAGGCTGTACCAGTAAATATTGAACCGCTGCCGGTTGTAGATGTCAGTTTTTCACCCGATGGACAATGGATCGCTTTTGAAAGTTGGCCGGATCTATCAGGAAACCAGGATATTTATATTACAACTGTCTCCGGGGCAAATCGAGCCCGCCTAACCACCGACCCGGACCTTGATTTTGACCCAGCCTGGGGACCGGGCATTAAGAATTGACATTGATAAAAACCTCCTTTCAGAAATGGTATTGGGTATAACTTGCGATTATGACCCTTGCCGAAGGAAGTCTGCTAAATAATCGTTACCGGATCATCGAGATTCTCGGCCGTGGCGGCATGGGGGCTGTATATCGTGCCACTGACGAAAGCCTTGCTGTTGATGTGGCTTTAAAAGAGAACCTCTTCACTACCGAAGACTACGCCCGCCAGTTTCGCATGGAAGCTGTAATCCTGGCCGGCATCCGGCATCCCAACCTGCCCCGCGTAACTGACCACTTCGTCATCAATGAAACCGGTCAGTATCTTGTAATGGATTACATTGATGGGGATGATTTGCGCCAAAAAATTGAAAGAGATGGACCAATCTCAGAAGCGGAAGCCATCCGGATCGGCGCGGCAGCCTGTGAGGCGCTGGCTTACCTGCATTCTCGCAAACCTCCTATTTTTCACCGGGACATTAAATTAGGCAATATCAAGATTGACAACACCGGGCAGGTTTATCTGGTCGATTTTGGGCTGGCCAAAATGGGTTGGGAGCACGAAGAAACCATGACGGGCGCTCGAGCCATGACGCCTGGTTACTCTCCTCCTGAACAATATGGCTCTGCCCGCACTGATGCCCGATCCGATATATATTCCCTGGGAGCAACACTTTATGCAGCACTGACTGGTGTTATCCCGGAAGATAGCCTGATCCGCGCCATTGATGGCGTAAGCCTGACGCCATTACGAGAACACCGCACAGAAGTTTCGATCCATCTGGCAAAAGTGATCGAAAAAGCGCTTGAAACAAATTCGGGTAATCGATACCAAACGGCAGATGCCTTCAGGCGAGCACTCCTCGGCCAATCCGATCCGGAAACCAAAACAAAAAAAATAAAAAGTGAAGAATCCGAAAAAAGTCAGAAACCGGAAAAAGATATTCCCAACCAGTCAACTTCCTTCTGGCGACTGCTCGGATTCTTTCTGGTCATGCTGACAATTGTCCTGGGAACTATTTGGCTCAACCCGAGAACAAATAAAATACTTGAAAACCGGCTGCCGTTTCTAATGTTTTTATCAACTCAGATTGCATCACCCTCCAGCCATCCAGTTTCTGCGATATCCAGCAAGACTGCGGCAGTGGTTACAGTCACGCAAATATTTACGATAAGTCCAACCATAACACCAAACTCAACACCAACCACAACCCCCGATCTTGTAACAGCTTCCAGCACTCCGCATGCTGACAAGACAGCCATCAGCAACCCCGCATCAGATGTTGGAACACCAACCCCCAATTCAACAAATGTCAGCACACCTTCCCAAACACCACCAGGCGGCGGATCGGGTGAGATTGCTTTTGCAGGCCTGAGCGAGCATGTCGCCCAAATATATATGCTAAATTCAGATGGAACCAATCTGCGCCAGTTAACCAATTTACCCGGCGGGGCCTGCAGTTTCGATTGGTCACCAGACGGTAAAAAAATTATCTACATCTCACCTTGTACTGAAAAAGCAGCACAGTATCCAAAAGCTGCTTTGTTCTTTCTAGATCTCGAAAGCAAGGTCACTCAGCCCCTGCCTTTTAAAGCAGCGGGCGATTTTGAGCCAGCCTGGTCACCGGATAACACGAAAATTGCGTTCACATCCATGCGCGATGGCTCCATGCAAATTTACGTTTACAACCTGAGCGATTCGAGCCTGACTAGTCTGACATCACCTGCTGACGGTATGCAATCCCGCTACGCAGCCTGGTCGCCCGATTCAAGCCAGATTGCATATACCGTATTGCGTTTCGGCCTGCTACAGATCTGGAGCATGGCAACAGATGGTAGCAATAAAAAACAACTCCTGCGCACGGGTGGAACTTCATCAGAATATTTGCCGGCCTGGTCGCCAACAGGCGAATCGTTGCTTTTCAGCCAGACCAATAATGGTCTGACAGTACCATCAGCCCTGGTACAGTATATATTTAAAACTAAAAATTACAGCCTGCTTCCCATACCAAGACCAGTGGTGGATCCTGCTTTTTCACCCGATGGGCAATGGATTGCCTATGAAACAACAGATACAATAAACCAGGATATTTACATTTACCGTCTTCCAGATGGTTCCCCGCAACGACTGACCAACTCACCAGAAGTCGATTTTGACCCGGCCTGGCGACCTGGATATTAAGAACAATACCCCGGCTAATCGGATGGTTCCTGCCGGGAAATGCCGAAAATGCATTATTTCGGAGTTGATGGAATGGCAGTACCTCCCAATGTTAAAAGAACTTTTGTTCGGAATAATTTAAGACAAGCGCCCGGTTAATTTCAGACATGGGATGCTATAATGATTTTAGCTTGTTGAAAGACATAAACTATGCCCGAATCATTTGTCCACCTGCACACCCATACGGTTTATTCACTTCTTGATGGTTTTTCAAATATCAAGAAGTTGGTTAAACGCGCCAAAGAGATGGAGATGCCAGCGCTGGCCATCACCGACCACGGTACCATGTTTGGGGTGATTGAATTTTACAATGCCGCCAAAGAAGCTGGTATCAAGCCAATCATCGGCGTGGAAACATACATGGCAGCCCGAAGAATGCAGGATCGCGATTCGAAGCTGGATAAAAAATCGAGTCACTTACTTTTGCTGGCTGAGAACGAAATTGGTTACCAAAACCTGCTCAAGATCACCTCGGCCGCTCAAATGGAAGGGTTCTACTATTTTCCACGCATAGACCACGAATTTTTAGCAGAACACTCACAAGGGTTGATCGCCACGTCCGGCTGCATGTCAGCAGAAATTCCGCGCCAGCTAATTGATGAAAAACCAGAAGAAGCTGTACGGCGGATGAACTGGTATTACGACGTCTTCGGCCCCGACCGCTTTTATGTAGAACTTCAGCAACACAATATTACTGAACTGGTGGAATTAAATAAAAAACTGGTGGCATTGGGGGCCAAATATTCGGCCAAATTTGTTGCCACCAACGATGTCCACTATATCGAACCTGATGACGCCCAGTATCAGGATATTCTGCTTGCCATTCAAACCGGTAAACTACTCAGCGATCCAGACCGTATGCGTTACGAATCGCAAACGTTTTATCTGCGCTCGCCGCAGGAAATGGGGCGCTTGTTCTCTGAAATTCCAGATGCTCTTTCAAACACGCTGGAGATTGCCGAACGTTGCCAGGTAGATCTCGGATTTAAGGGTTACCATCTGCCTGAATTCCCCGTACCGGAAGGTTATACCGCCGAATCTTACCTGCACTACCTGTGCGAAATTGGTCTCGAAAAACGCTACGGCAACCGAAAAAATGACCCGGAAATACGCGAACGCCTTGATTTTGAATTAAGCGTGATCCACAGCATGGGTTTCGATGCCTACTTCCTGATCGTTTGGGATTTGTGCCGCTATGCCAGCGAATCAGGAATCTGGTATAACACCCGCGGATCCGGCGCCGGGTCACTGGTGGCATATTCGCTGTATATCACCCTGGTCGATCCCATCCAGCACCACCTGCTTTTTGAGCGCTTCCTGAATCCCGGGCGTGTTTCCATGCCTGATATCGATCTGGATTTTCGGGACGATAGGCGTTCTGAAATGCTTGAATATACCGCCCGCAAATACGGCGATGACAAGGTGGCCCAGATCATAACCTTTGGCACCATGGCCGCCCGGGGCGCCCTGCGGGATGTGGCGCGCGTTATGGATATTCCAATTCCGGAAGTGGATAAAATTGCCAAGCTGGTACCAAACATCCCAGGCAAGCCTATGTCGCTCTCGGAAGCGCTGACAGATGTACCCGATTTTAAAGCGGCTTACAACGCCGATCCTAAAGTTAAGAAGCTTGTGGATACAGCCATCCACATGGAAGGTGTGGTTCGCAATGCCGGGACTCACGCTGCAGGACTGGTGATTGCCGATAAGCCCATTACCGATTATTTACCCATCCACCGCCCGACCTCCGGCTCGGAAGAATCGCCTGTCAAGACGGTTACCCAGTTTGAAATGGGTATCCTGGACAGTATGGGTATGCTCAAAGTTGACTTCCTGGGACTCTCCACCCTGACTGTGATGGCACGCGCCTGTGACCAGATCAAACTGCGGCATAACATCACACTAACGCTGGAAAACATCCCCACTGACGATCCCGAGACATTCGAAATGATGGGACGCGGTCAGACTGCCGGGATATTTCAACTGGAAGGCAATGGGATGACGCGTTGGGTGGTCGAGATGAAACCCAAGAGCCTCGATAACATTATCGCCATGGTGGCACTCTACCGCCCTGGCCCAATGGATTTTATTCCTTCATACATCAAACGCATGCACGGCGAAGAGGAAATCGAGTACAGGCACCCATCCCTGGCCCCAATTTTTAACGATACCTATGGTATTCCAGTCTACCAGGAACAGATCATGCGCGCCGCGGTTGAACTGGCCGGATATAGCCGCTCAGAATCGGACGAACTACGCAAAGCTATCTCCAAAAAACAGGCCGATAAGATCGCCAAGCACAAGGATAAATTCATCCTGGGCGCATCTGAAAAGACCATGGACAAGGAGACCGCCACGGCGATCTTCGAAGATTGGGAGAAATTTGCACGCTATGGTTTTAATAAATCGCATGCTGCCGATTATGGCCTGATCTCGGTTCAGACCGGGTATTTAAAAACCCATTACTCGGCTGAGTACATGTGCGCACTCATGTCAGTCTTCAAAGATGATGCCGCCAAAATCGCAATGTACATCGCAGATTCACGCGCGATGGGCATTGATGTACTCCAACCGGATGTCAACCACTCTGGTTTCGATTTCACAATTGAAGACCGGGAAGTTGTTACCCCAGGCAAACCCGAAAACAGTATAAAACCTGCCATCCGTTTTGGTCTGGGTGCAGTCAAAAATGTTGGACAGGGCCCGGCAGACCTGATCGTCAACGGACGCGATCCGGACGGCAAACCCGGAAAAACCTTCAGTGACCTGAACGATTTTTCACGACGCGTGGATTTGCGCGCTTCCGGAAAACGAGCATTGGAATGCTTGGTTAAAGTAGGCGCATTTGACAGCTTCGGTGACCGGGCAGCGCTGCTAGCCTCATTGGAACGGATTGTAGCCGCCAGCGCCAGCCATTTTCGTTCGGCGGAAAGCGGGCAGCTATCCCTATTTGGTGGAACAACCGGGGTTCAAGCCGAAAGCATTAGCCTGCCAACTGGTATAAAGGTTGATAAAAAGGAAGCCCTGGGCTGGGAACGCGAACTGATCGGCGTTTACCTCTCCGACCACCCTCTTTCGGCTTATGCAGAACTGCTTACACAGGCGGTCAGCCACAACGCCATCAGCCTGTTGGAAGCGGCCCACGAAGAACGAGTGCGCGTAGCGGGTATGGTGGTCTCGTCGCGTCCTTTCAAGACCAAAACAGATAAAATGATGGGTTTTGTGACGCTTGAGGATCTGCATGGCAACCTTGAGCTGGTGATTTTCCCAAAAACCTGGGAAAAAGTTCGCGCTTTGTGCGATGATGGCAAGGTGCTGATCGTAGATGGAAAATTGGATGCCACGAGCAACCCGCCCAAAATCCTGGTAGATGAAATTCGAACCCAGGTGGATGTAAAAGTGGCTGCTTTCGAAAGGCCTCTGCCCACAGCCAATCAAGAACCCGGGTATCAAAAGCCTGTTTCTGTTCCCACGACCTGGGCCAAACAATCTCAGGCAAACCCGCTGCCGCAAAATAATCTGCAAAGGCCGCCAACTGCCAATCAGGTATCCCAGCGAGCTACCAGCAGCGTTAAAAATACTATTCCCAGCCCACCAGCGCCCGAACCAGACTTTGAGGATATGCCACCAGAACCGGAAGACCCGCCTGATGATTGGGACATTAACCTTCCCTTTGAAAAGACTGCCTACTCGACAGCCAACCCAATGGACGACATGCTCTCTTTTGAGCACTATGAACCACTGTCAGAAAACTCCACTCCCAAAGTCGAGCCCCAATTAG
>CAZLJB010000021.1:0-2804 GCA_964559195.1 uncultured Anaerolinea sp.
ACACGGCTCTGAACACTCTTTCCCTACACGACGCTCTTCCGATCTCACCATCGAATTATTGAAACTTACCGGGCCTTTGGCTGTCAGTTCAGCCAATCTCTCTGGACAGGGCAGTTCTTCAACGATCAGGGGTGTACTATCTCAACTGAACGGGAAAATTGGATTAATTTTGGACGGTGGGATGACACCCGGCGGTACCCCATCCACGGTCGTAGACTGCTCACATGGACAACCAACAATTTTACGCGAAGGGCCAATCAGCCTGGAACAAATCCAAAACGCCCTTTTTTAATAGCTCGCCTGTACTTAGATTCTCTTCGCTATCCTAATTTTGCAGCACTGGCAAGTGAAAAAAGTTGTCCACAATCCGCCTCATCGTAGAAAAATTCACCCAAGTTAACAAAACATCCCTGGGATAATCAAATCTGGGGCTGTGGCCAAATTCGCTGAAAATTTCAATAATAAAAAACTGCCCCGAGAATAAAACTCTGGACAGTTGTAATTTTGGACACCAGCCTGCGATTTGCTTATCCAGAATCCACCTTAATTACGACAACGGCCAGGTTGGTAAGACATCGAGATCCATTTCAGAACGATACCCAAACGCATAACGATAATATCCTGCTGAAGCAATCATTGCCGCATTATCGGTACAATAAGCAAATTTGGGGATATTTACTTTAAATTCGGTCTGGGACAGAAAAGCCTCTCGAAGAGCCTTATTGGCAGAAACACCACCCGCAATTAATATTTCCCCGACGCCAAACTCACGCGCAGCACTCAAAGTCTTTGCAAGCAAGCTACCCACGACCGCCGCCTGGAAACTGGCTGCAATATCAGCCACCGGGATTTCCCGGCCTGAAGCCTGCATCCAGCGCACTTCCCGCAAAACAGCCGTCTTGATGCCACTAAACGAGAAATCCCAAGCTCGGTCGGTCCGAGCACGAGGAAAGGTAAAAGCTTTTGGATTACCGTTTTCGGCAGCTTTTTGTACCGATGGGCCGCCAGGATATGGAAGCCCCAATAAACGTGCCGTTTTATCAAAGGCTTCGCCGGCTGCATCGTCCAGGGTGGCGCCCAGGCGGCGGTAAGTAAGGTGATCTGTCATTAAATTAAGCTCTGTGTGCCCACCCGAGACAAGCAGTGCCAGTAGTGGGAATTGGGGAGTTGTAGCTGGCTCCACATTTCCGGCATTGTCTTGATTGGGCTCATCAATCACCCACGATGAGTAAATATGCCCTTCAAGATGGTTAACGCCAATCAGGGGCTTCCCGGCACCAAGTGCCAGACCCTTTGCGGCATTTAAACCAACCACAAGTGAACCTGCCAGGCCAGGGCCGCGTGTCACAGCGATTGCATCCACATCCGCCAACTCCATATGAGCTTGAGAGAGTGCCTGTTGAACCACCGGAACAATGCTTAATACATGTTGTCGCGAAGCCACTTCTGGGAAAACCCCACCAAAACGTGCATGAATCTCCATTTGCGATGCAACCACGGAAGAAAGCAAATAGCGCCCATTTTCAATGACAGCGGCGGCAGTTTCATCACAGGATGATTCGATGGCCAAAATACGAGCGGATGGTAGCTTATCACTCATGCTCAATACGTACCTGCTTAGAAAAATAAATGCAATTGTTGGTAAGGAATAATTTTATATGCCTGAATCTTACCATATTCTATTTTCCAAAGTAGGAAACAACCATTTTACAATTCTCAGGTTGATTTTATTGCAAGAAGTTTGGGGTGATTTTCCTTTTCGTTTAATTCAATTTAAATGAGAATTACTGGGAATTGCCGTTTTTTTGTCAGCCCCAAGAAGAAATGCCTCATTTTCTCTCAGGTAGAGATGTCCCTTTTTGACCCAAGTCGCTACCAATTAACAATATAACTAAATTAAAAAGGTGTTCCCAAATGTGCTATTTCATTGGGCTATGTCATTGTTGACAAACCTGATATCATTTATTAAGCTTGAGACATTCAAAAAGGAGTATTTATGGGTACAAATACCGTTATTGGCGCACTACCTGGCTATCTTGCCAGGCCAGCCGGCACCGGGCCCTGGCCAGCAGTCATCGTCATCCAGGAATGGTGGGGACTTGATGCACAAACAAAATCTATCGCCGACCGCTTTGCAGCCATCGGCTACCTGGCTTTTTCGCCAGATATCTATCACGGAGAACTTGCCCCACTTGGAGATGGCCAGGCTGCCATGACCCTTGTACAAAAATACAGCCCTGGGGCGCCAGCCGAATTGCAAAAACTTTTTGATGGGCTCAAATCCTATCCTGAATGCAATGGCAAAATCGGCAGTGTCGGTTTTTGTTTTGGCGGTCGTATGTCTCTAGTTATTGGAATCCAGCGCCCATTGGATGCGGTTTGTACTTTTTATGGCGGCGGAATGCAGCAAGTTTTCGACCAACTCCCTGCCATCAAATGTCCCGTCCTTGGTTTATTTGGCGATAAGGATCTCTCCATCCCAATTGGGACAGTTGAACAATTCGATACCCTGCTCGATCAAATTGGCGTTGAACACGAAATCATTGTTTACCCCAATTCTGGTCACGCTTTTTTCCGGGATAGCGATCCAGATGTTTACATACCCGCAGCATCCATCGACGCCTGGGAACGGGTCACAAAATTCTTTCAGAAAAACCTTGGTTAACCCAATCAATAATTAACCGGTTCATTAATCCTACCAAGGACCGCATAGAGCCTTGTTCTCTTTGATCATGGTTATATTGGTATCTACCTTGCAGCGGTTCAATGAACTTCGATCAAATACAGGTTGAATATGGCTCCTT
>CAZLJB010000021.1:2904-12055 GCA_964559195.1 uncultured Anaerolinea sp.
TACCTTGCAGCGGTTCAATGAACTTCGATCAAATACAGGTTGAATATGGCTCCTTTTTCTGTGACTCAATTAATTTTAACCAACGACCAACTGTCCATAATCGAAGCTCCCATTCAATCCAGGCTATTCTTGCAAGGGCCCGCTGGTTCTGGAAAAACAACTACTTCTGTTGAACGCTTGAATTATTTGCTCCAAAACGGAATCCCGGCTGACCAGATCCTGATTCTTACCCCACAGCGCACCCTGCAAACACCGTATTTAGATTTGATCCATAGCCCCTCGATGCAAGCTGGTGGCGAGGTTACACCTGCCACCATCGGTGGCCTGGCCCGCCGCACGCTGGATTTGTTCTGGCCTTTGGCCGCAGAAGTGGCGGGGGTTGCACACCCAGAAAAACCTCCCATCTTCCTTACCATGGAAACCGCTCAGTATTATATGGCTTATCTGGTCAGGCCTCACCTGGATGAAGGTTGGTTTGAGTCGGTCGTCATGGATCGCAACCGGTTATGCAGCCAGATTATCGACAACTTGAATAAATCCGCCATGATTGGTTTCCCCTACGAACAAATCGGGGAACGTCTATCCTCAGCCTGGGCAGGAGAACCCGCCCAGCATAGGGTTTATAACGATGTACAGGCCTGCGCCAATGAATTTCGCCAGTTTTGCCTGCAAAATAATATGCTGGATTTTTCCCTGCAATTGGAAATATTCTCAAAGACCCTTTGGGGAGACCCAACCATTCGCAGCTACCTCACCAAGTCCTACCGCCATATTATCTACGATAATATTGAGGAGGATATTCCAGTAGCCCATGATATTCTTGGAGACTGGCTGACGGATTGCGAATCAGCGCTGCTCATACTTGACGAAGATGCCGGCTACCGGCAATTCCTGGGTGCCGATCCAGGTTCGGGCCAGGATCTGGCCAATTCCTGCGACCAACGATTTGAATTTAGAGAATCTTTCCTGGGCAATTCTGACCTGACCAGTCTTTCAAATTCTCTCGTAAACGTGATCAGTCCCGGGCATTCTAGCGCGAATATACCGGAACGCAGCGGGGGGTTCGATCAAATTATGGCTTTTATCCCATCCCGCTTTTATCCTGAAATGCTCGATTCCACCACAAACGAAATTGCGCGTCTCATTTCAGAAGAACATATCCCTCCGTCAGAAATTGTTGTATTAGCCCCCTACCTAAGTGACGCGCTGCGATTTTCACTGATGAACCGCCTCGAGGCACGTGGTATTCCCGTTCGTTCACATAGGCCATCCCGCTCTTTACGGGAGGAGCCTGCCAGTCAATGTTTGCTGACCCTTGCAGCACTGGCACATCCAACCTGGGAAATTCATCCCGCCAAATTTGATATCGCATATGCGCTGTTGCAATCCATTGAAACAATGGACCTTGTCCGCGCTCAACTCCTAACCGAAATCGTTTATCGGGTCAAAGATCTTTCACTTTCTTCTTTTGATGCAATTAAACCTGAAATGCAGGAGCGGATTACTTTTCTATTTGGTTCTCGTTTTGCTCAATTGAAAAGCTGGATCGAAGCTTATACACTTGGCGAGCCCCAACCTCTGGATCATTTTTTGCGCCGGTTGTTTGGCGAAGTACTCTCTCAACCAGGCTTCGGCTTCCATAACAATAATGATTCTGCCAGGGTGGCAGCCAGTCTGATTGAATCTGTGCAGAAATTCCGATGGGCCATGGAACCCACCATCGAGCAGCCCGGGCAAATCGATATAGGGAAAGAGTATATTAAAATGTTACGGGATGGAGTCATAGCCGCACAGTATGTATCAGCCTGGATTGAAAAACCTGGTCAGGCAGTCCTGCTCGCGCCCGCACACACGTTTTTGATGGCAAACCAGCCAGTAAGCATACAGTTTTGGCTGGATGCGGGTTCTAGCGGCTGGTATGAGAGGCTGTTCCAACCTTTGACTCATCCTTATGTACTCTCACGCCATTGGATTCAAGGCAGAGTTTGGACCGACGCTGATGAGGTGCAAGCCAACAATTACGCTCTGGCTCGACTACTGACTGGACTTCTACGCCGCTGCCGGATAAAGTTTTACCTGGGGCTGACAGATCTCAGCGAGAGCGGCTATGAGCAACGTGGTGTCCTGATCAGGGCGGTCCAACAGGTACTGCAAGCAAAATAAAAAGAACCTGCTTTTTTTAAGCAGGTTCTTTTTATTGAGAAAAAAAAACAATTACAGGCTGCTATTAATTGTGCTGAAAATATTTCCAACCAATGGGCCAAGGATTGTCAGGGCGGCGATAACCACGATGGCTACCAAAACGAGGATGAGAGCGTACTCAACCATACCCTGACCACGTTCTTTTGCTGAAAATAACATGAGGTTTTTCTCCTTTCATTAAAGATAAACTACATCTTTATTATACATAAATATTTATTAATTTTCAATGAGTACGACCTTGCATCTAGTTATCAATCGATAACTAAATCGCTAAAAAAACATTGGCTAAATGATTAAGGTCAATTTAACCATAGGATTGAGTACCCTATCAGCATTCTTACAGTTTTACCACAAGTGATTTGGGACTCTGCCACCCTGAAAAATCCACAGCTTTTCACAAAATCTTGGGAAATTAGATGCAGCAGGATTTTCTTCAACAAAAAATCTGTCCTTGCGGGCAGATTTTTTGTTGAAGAAAATAAATAGAAATTACAGGCTTTTATTAATTGTGCTGAAAATATTTCCAACCAATGGGCCAAGAATAGTCAAGGCTGCGATAACGACGATGGCAACCAAAACGAGAATTAAGGCATATTCAACCATACCCTGACCGCGTTCTTTGATAGAGAGCATCATTTGTTTTTTCTCCTTTCTTTCAGAATGTGTTGCAAATTTATTATACTCAATTTGGTGAAAATTACAATATTAAAACCTTGCATCCAGCTAACAATTTATAGATTTAAACACCAGCATCCGCCTATTTTGTTGTTATGGCTCGAGTATGACTCTGACAATTCTCTTTTCGCCCTTTCCCGCTCATTCCATTTGCAAAAAAGGGTACCCATCGCCCCCGCCCGCTGAAATTTATTTACTCCCAAAATTAACCGCGATCAGCGGGTGAGAGACCGGCGTCGTCAGATAGTTTGCCAAAAAACAGCTCGCAAGGCATTGGCAGATATGACATTTCTGGAGAACTATGTTTCTCCGGTAAATTTTTAATATAATTCCAACACAAAACGATTATGATAAACGCAACAGTTTAGGAGAAACCATATGATGCCCAAATTTAATAACCTTGTTCCAATGGTAGTCGAATCCTCAGGTCGAGGCGAACGCGCTTATGACATCTATTCGCTCTTGCTTAAAGAGCGTATCATTTTTCTTGGTACGGGTATTGACGATCAGGTTGCCAATGTCATCGTCGCCCAGCTTCTGTTCTTGAATCATGAAGACCCGGAAAAAGAAATCCAGATGTACATCAATTCACCTGGTGGTGTAATTTACGCTGGTCTGGCAATCTACGACACCATGCAGATGATCAGCAATCCCATCAGCACGGTTGCAGTTGGCGTTACAGCCTCCTTTGGCACCGTACTGCTAACCGCAGGTACCAAGGGCCGTCGCTTCGCCCTTCCCAATGCCACCATCCACATGCACCAACCTTTAGGTGGCGCCCAGGGTCAGGCAACCGATATCGAAATCCAGGCCAAACAAATTTTACGACTGAAGGCTTTACTCAACGGCGTCATGTCCAAGCATACCGGCCAACCGCTGGAAATAATTGAACGGGACCTCGATCGCGATTACTATCTGGATGCCCAACAAGCTGTCGCTTATGGTCTTGTCGACCAGGTGCTGCAGGTACCAGAAAAAAAGTGACCCAGCTCTGAATAAAAGTGCGTGGCAGATGCCCAAAAGCATCCCCGCGCACTTTTTTTGTTTATAATAGGTTATTATTCTATTGAATCCCTTTGGGCGTTTCCAGGGATTGAGAGACAGACAACTTGATCCATCCTTCAACCTTCTCCATCGTTGCCTTCGATCCCCAGGCTCAGGCTTGGGGTGTAGCCGTAGCATCCAAATTCCCGGCTGTTGGTGCAGTGGTTCCTTGGGCACAGGCAAGCCGAGGCGCGATCGCCACCCAGGCTCTCGCAAATACTTCTTTTGGCGTGAGTGGTCTGGAGCTGCTTGGAAATGGTTTATCTGCGGAGGCAGTTCTCTCTCACCTTCTGGAAGCAGATAATGGCAGAGAAACTCGCCAGGTCGGCATCGTCGACCCGTTGGGCAGATCAGCTACCTTTACTGGTCAAGAATGTTTGGATTGGGCAGGCGGTCTCACGGGCCCAGGTTATGCCGTCCAGGGCAATGTTTTAACCGGTAATAATGTCGTGTCCAGCATGGAAGCTGCCTTTTTGTCATCGGATGGAGAGTTGGCAAAACGTTTACTAGCTGCACTCATGGCAGGTGATCAGGCTGGAGGCGATAAACGAGGACGCCAAAGCGCGGCTCTGATCGTTGTCAAAGACAGTTGCGGCTACGGCGGATTCAACGACCGCATGCTTGATTACCGGGTCGATGATGATCCTGACCCAATCCAAAAGCTGGGCGATTTAGTTCAATTGCACAGCTTATACTTTGGAAAAAGCAACCCGGCCGAGCACATTCAGCTTACAGGCAGCCGGCTCACCACAATTCAGACAATACTATTGCAACTTGGCTATCTAAAAAGCCCTCCTTCCAACAGATACGATCAGGCCACCCGCATCGCTTTTCGCTCCTTTACTGGCAATGAAAACTTTGAGGAACGCTGCGATACCAACACCGGGTGGATTGACGCGCCTGTCTACGACTATATTATTCGAAAGTTTGGAAAATGACATTGATCCCACCAAGTGCCAAAGGCCTGATCCTGGATATGGATGGTGTGCTGTGGACAGATTCAGCACCCATCGGTAACCTTTCCACCATTTTCAATCGCATTAAAGATTTGGGGCTTGGAGTAGCTATGGCCACCAACAATTCCACCCGTACCGTCGAGCAATACGTTCAGCGTCTGTACGAATTCGGCGTCCAGGTTGAACCGTGGCAAGTCGTTACTTCATCCCTGGCAGTTGCCGATATGATGGCTCGCCAGCTTCCTCCAGGCTCCCCGGTCTTTGCCATCGGTGAACAGGGGCTCCAGGATGCTTTAACCGAGGTCGGTCTCGAACTGCTATCTGTCGAAAATGCTGAGATGGCTTCAGCCGTTGTCGTCGGTTTAGATCGAGACATCACTTTTGATAAAATGCGCGAGGCCACCTTGCTGGTCCGGGCTGGCAAGCCTTTCTTTGCTACCAACCCCGATCGAACCTTTCCCACCCCTCGTGGACAAATCCCTGGTGCCGGCGCATGGATTTCAGTGATCGTAACAGCTACGGACGTCCAACCAATTTATGCCGGAAAACCTTATCCATACATTCTTGAATTGGCTCTAAAACGGCTTAATACGCTCCGAGATGCCACATTCGTAGTTGGTGACCGGCTTGAAACAGATATCGCCGGAGGTCAGGCCCTCGGCTGTCCAACAGCCCTGGTATTATCAGGAGTCAGCACCCTTGAACAGGCTCAAAGCTGGACCCCGAAAATTGATGTTATCTGTGACGATCTGGCCAGCCTGGTAGGTGCCATCCGCTAGATTGACACAACTTTCCTGATCCATTTTTCCACGACCCGATCAAACAATTTTCATCGTGTTATGTGGGACTTCTGGGCCACAGCCTGTTACCAAAATCCGTTATCCCATTTCTCGGCGCACTATAAAAAACCAGGCCTTCAATCACAGAATTTTTCTTTTAGCCATTGGTATGACATGCTTATTTATGATCTCAATTTTGATGAACTAACTAAACTTTTATCTTCCTGGGGGCAACCTGCTTTTCGAGCCAGGCAATTATGGACGGGATTATATAAAAATTTCTGGCAAATGCCCGATGACTTCACCAACCTGCCATTGAATTTACGCCAGAAACTGGCTGAAAGCTTTAGCTTTGATATTTTGACTCCATCTTTAAAACTTGATTCATCCGATGGACAAACCCGAAAAATGCTCTTCAAACTTCGGGACGGAAAGCAGATCGAAACAGTATTAATGCGTTACGATCGACGCCGCACGCTTTGCATTTCCACCCAGGTGGGCTGCGCCATGGGTTGCACATTTTGCGCCACCGGGCAAATGGGTTTTACCAGGCACCTTTCCAGTGGCGAGATTATTGCCCAGGTCATGCATTTTGCCCGCCTATTACACACCCAACAAGATGTGGTCACCAATATTGTATTAATGGGAATGGGTGAGCCATTCCATAATTATGAAAATACCATGGCTGCCATCGACCGTTTAAATGACCCGGACGGGTATAATTTTGGAGCCCGGCGCTTTACCATATCCACTTCCGGCCTGGCTCCTGCCATCCGGCAATTTGCTTCAGAGAAAAGACAGGTAAATCTGGCTGTATCCTTGCATGCAGCTGAGAACGAGCTGCGCCTGAGCATGATGCCCATCAATAAAAAGTATGATGTGGATGAACTCATGCAAGCCTGCCGGGAATATGTCGAAATAACTGGGCGCCGAATTACTTTTGAATGGGCCTTGATCAATGGGGTAAATGACACCCCCGAGCAGGCCAAAAAACTGGCAGTTCTGCTGAAAGGTCTGATCTGCCATGTCAATGCCATTCCGCTCAACCCAACCACAGGCTATCAGGGAAAAGCCACTACCCGCGAGAGAGCAGATGCTTTCAAAATGATCCTTGAGGAATATGGTATCCCTTGCACTATTCGAATCCGCCGGGGGATTGATATTCAAGCCGGCTGTGGACAGCTCGCCTCACGCCAACCTGATCGCTAATTGTGATTCCATGTTAAATCAATCTCATTTGTGGAGCGCGGTATTTTTTATAGACACCTTTATCTATGCAAAATAAAAAACTTGCACCAACACAATCCATCGCAATAATTGAAAAACGAATTCCGATAATTCTGGCCGGGGTCACAGCTGCGGCACTTGGAATATATCTCCTGGCAAGTTTCAATTACTTTCGAATTGGTTTCCCTTTGGATGATGCCTGGATCCACCAGACCTACGCTCGCAGCCTGGCTCAAACTGGAAAGTGGGAATATTTTCATGGGCAGTTTTCCGCCGGGGGCTCAACTTCTCCGCTCTGGTCATTACTGCTGGCAATCGGACATTTTCTAAAACTAAATGTTTATGTCTGGACCTATTTGCTTGGGTGGCTTTGCTTATGGGGAACATCTCTTATCGCCGAGTTGACTACACGCCACATGATCGGACTTTATCGTCCTGCGCTACCCTGGGTAGGCATCCTGGTTGCCAGTGAATGGCACCTGGTCTGGGCTGCAGTTTCCGGTATGGAAACAAGCCTGTATATTTTGCTAATTTTGCTATTTTTCGCATTTTTACTGACCGAATACCAGAATTTTCTCCTACCGGGGTTGATCGTCGGTGTCAGCGTTTGGGTAAGACCCGACGCAATGACCCTTTTGATTCCTCTGTTTCTATCGATTATTCTTAAAAAACTGCCTTTACAAAATAAAATAAAAAACATTGGTTTCGCTGGGGCCGGATTTGCGCTTCTGGTCATTCCCTATTTGGTTTTTAACCTGGCTTTGACTGGATTCATCCTGCCAAACACTTTTTATGCCAAGCAAACCGAATATGCCTCCCTGCAACAAATCCCGTTCAATCAACGATTTTTCGAACAGATTCTTCAACCACTGACAGGCGTAGGGATCATACTCATGCCAGCGATTCTTGTTGAGATTTACCAGGCCACTCAAAAACGCGATTGGGCTATAATATCCGCCTGTTTATGGTTGATAGGTTATCCAGGCTTGTATGCCTTAAGACTTCCTGTTACTTACCAGCATGGTCGATATGTCATGCCCATCATCGCCCCATTTTTGTTATTGGGCAGCCTGGCGGCCGCAGAATGGTTCACTCACGCAGGAAACCAGATCATAAACAAACTTTTCCAAAGAACCTGGATAATTTCGGCTGCATTAATCTGCACAATTTTTTTTGCAATTGGAGCCTGGACTTACTCCAGGGATGTGGCGATCATCGAGAGCGAAATGGTCATTACTGCCCGTTGGGTGGCAGAAAATATTCCTCCCGATACTCTGGTCGCAGCCCACGATATTGGGGCCTTGGGTTATTTTGGCTCCCACCGTTTAATTGACCTGGCGGGTTTAATTTCCCCTGAAATCATCCCAGTAATGCGTGACCAGGCTATGCTTGCAAATTTTTTGAATAAAAATAATGTTCAATACCTTGTTGCATTCCCCAACTGGTATCCGGATTTAATAAAGGGAAAAACAGTGGTTTTTAGCAGCGGTTCAATTTTTGGAAAAACCGAAGGTGGCGAAAATATGACGGTATATCACTGGAAGTAAATCAAAACCGGAAAACTCAAACATGATTAAACACTTTTTTTAGTTCATACCCATTTAGCCACTAAGTTACAAATAGTGTTCGGGTTGATTCTCCTTCCGCTTGTCAGAAAATCCAGATTGAAGTATAAGTCACGCATCCAAATCCAGAGAGCAAACATCCATGAACGAAGAAAAACGAAACTGGTTAGATTACACTCCCATCTCCGCTTTACCCTGGTTGACCCTGGAACTGCTAATTTTTGGCCTGATCCTTGTGGCTGCAGTTCTAACCCGCTTTTATAACCTGGGCGCACGAGCCATGAGCCACGATGAAAGCCTGCATACATATTTTTCATACTTGCTCTACAAAGGCCAGGGTTATCAGCACAACCCCATGATGCACGGACCGCTCCAATTTCACTTGATTGCGCTCTCATACTTTATGTTTGGAGCCAGTGACTTTGTTGCCCGCATCCCTGCTGCTACCTTCAGCATCCTCGCGATTGCCGCAATTTGGATTTGGCGAAGATACCTGGGTCGAACTGGCGCTTTAGCGGCTGCGGTCATGGCCCTCATCTCACCTTTCTTGCTCTATTATGGTCGCTACACGCGTGAAGATTCGTATGTTGCCGTATCTTTATTTGTATTGCTGTACAGTGTCTTGCGATATCTTGAAACAGGAAAAGCCAAATATATTTATTTAATCGCAGGTTCCATTGTCATCCATTACCTGACAAAGGAA
>CAZLJB010000021.1:12155-16122 GCA_964559195.1 uncultured Anaerolinea sp.
CAAATATATTTATTTAATCGCAGGTTCCATTGTCATCCATTACCTGACAAAGGAAACATCTTTTATTTATACGGCTCAATTATTAATCTATCTCGCTGTATATTTTCTGGTCCGCGTTTTACAAAAACCTTGGAGCGGTGGGCAAAATAATTATCGGGGCTTTTTAGCCACGTTATTGCTTGGAATTACTTTGTTGGGGGCTACCGGGTATATGGTAATCTCCAACAAAAAAGTAGGTGATTTTACCGGTGCTCAGACAGCTGCTCCGGCCAATCCAACAGCAGTCAATACGCTTGCACCTCATGAAGCAACTGGTCTTTCACCAACTATCATCCTGGCCGCCCTGGCCGCTCTGGCTCTGGGTGCGGCAATATTCTTTCTTTTTCGAGGTTTCGGTCTCGCCAATATTCGCAAGGAGCGTTCATTTGATCTTCTGATAATATTTGGCACTATTGTCCTTCCCCAACTTTCAGCATTTCCGGTTTACATTCTGGGCTGGGATCCTCTCGATTATTCTTCTGCCGGGCTCTTACGCACCGGTCTCTTCCTTGGCCCCATCATAATAATCACCATCCTGATTGGCATGTGGTGGAATCGTGATGTATGGTGGAAAATGGCGCTCATTTTCTGGGCTCCATATATTTTGTTTTACACCACCATCTTTACCAATGGCGTTGGTTTTTTTACCGGGTCAGTTGGTTCACTCGGCTACTGGTTGCAACAGCAAGGCGTTCAGCGTGGGTCACAACCCTGGTATTACTATGTACTCATCACCATACCAATTTACGAGTTTTTACCAGCCTGTGCCTGCATACTTGCGGCTTATTTGAGTTTACGTAAACAACCTGTCTCAGTAACGCTACCAGTCGAATCCGAAGTGGATTCGGATAACCGTACCAACATGTTAAGCTTGCTGGGTTGGTGGACCGTCACCAGCATTATCGCTTTTACCTTCGCAGGCGAAAAAATGCCCTGGCTAACCTTCCATATGGCGCTCCCCATGGTTTTATGGGGTGGTTGGGCCATTGGCACCTTAATTGATCGGGTCGAATGGGATGAATTATTAAAGCGGAATGCCTTGTTGGTCATGGCACTCCTGGCAGTATTCACTTTAAGCATTGTGGCTATATTCATCGCCTTGCTGGGCAGCCCTCGACCTTTTGAAGGCCAGGATTTGACCCAATTAGAGGCCACAACCAGCTTTATTTTTGCCGTGGTTGGAGCCCTTGCCAGCCTGTTTGGACTCACCCGCTTGCTGAGTGATTGGGATTATAAACAATCCGTTTATCTGAATGCGTTGGTATTTTTTGGCATCCTGGCCGTATTAACAGCCCGAGCATCTTTTAGAGCAAATTATCTGAAGTTTGACAGCGCCCAGGAATACCTTGTCTACGCCCATAGTTACAGCGGCGTAAAAGACCTCCTGCGCCAGGTGGATGATCTTTCAGAGAAAACGGTTGGCGGTAAAGATATTGTTGTGGCCTATGACGACGACACATCCTGGCCTATGTCTTGGTATATGCGTGAATACCCAAACTCACGTTTCTATGGGGCTCAACCAGATCGGTCCTTGCGTGATGTGCCAGCTATTATTGTTGGCGATAACAACTTCGCAAAAATCGAACCGATTGTCAGCGATAATTTTTATCGCTTTGATTACATTCGCATGGTCTGGCCAAATCAGGATTATTTTAATCTTGTCAGTCTACGCCCAGATGCCAGCATCCCTTTCGATGACTCTTATCCATGCACTGGTTTACTCAGCGGGCTAAAACTGCTCCCACAGTACGATTTCTCGCGTGTTTGCGGCGCACTCAAGGATCCTCGCATGCGAACCGCCATTTTTGATATCTGGTTAAATCGAGATTACAAGCTGTACGGGGAAGTCACCAATAGCGTCGGTATCAATGAAAGCACCTGGGACCCATCTGATAAAATGCGCCTTTACCTGCGCAAAGATGTGGTTGATAAAGTGTGGAACTACGGTATTAAAACAGAACCCAAGCCCAAAGTGGATCCTTATGCCAAAGGCGTTATTAACCTGCCTGCCAATTTTGTAACCGGCTCGCTTGGTACAGAACCCGGTCAGTTTAATACCCCTCGTGGAATTGCATTCGCGCCGGACGGCAGCCTGTATGTTGCCGATTCACGGAACCACCGTATTCAACATCTGCACGCTGATGGCACGGTAATCAAAGTTTGGGGCAGCTTTGCAGACCAATCCACTGGTAATGCGCCCATTGGAACATTTAACGAACCATGGGGAGTTGCGGTCGGCCCGGATGGCAGTGTCTACGTGAGTGACACTTGGAACCACCGTATCCAAAAATTCAGCCCGGATGGCACCCCGATCAAAATGTGGGGGGTCTTCGGAACATCCGAAACACCCGGCGCGCTTTATGGTCCACGCGGCATCACGGTGGATGCACAGGGCAAGGTCTATGTTGCTGACACAGGCAACAAGCGCATCGTTATATTTGATTCGAATGGCGCAATTCTGACCCAATTTGGCAGTGAAGGTTTCGATGCCGGACAATTCAGTGAACCAGTGGATGTCAAGGTGGATGCGAGCGGAAAAGTCTATGTCACCGATACATGGAATCAACGTATCCAGGTGCTGGCCACAATTGATGGGAAAGAATATTCATCCATTCAACAATGGCCCATTTCAGGCTGGCTCAGCCAATCGCTTGATAATAAACCATTCCTGGCACTCCGACCGGATGGACGAATTTTCGTAACCGATCCGGAAGGTTACCGGGTCATCGAATTTAACGGCGATGGCCAATTTGTACAGCTTTGGGGCCAATATGGTGCTGATAATTCCACTTTTGGCTTACCAAGCGGTATAGGTAGCGACACAGAAGGAAATATCTGGATTACAGACGCAGGCAATAACCGGCTGATGCGTTTCAACGTGCCCGTCAAATAACTTTTAATAATAAAAAAACGCTCGGTTTGGAAATCAAACCGGGCGTTTTTTTATTATGACCTATCCAGGTTATATAGTTGAGTTTTTAGACTCTTTCGACTGACTTAACCGTATAGGCTTAAACTAAACAATGCACAATCGACCAGACAGGTCCGGCGTATTGGATTGCACTCCCAGCGGGTGGTATACAAAAAAGGAATGCTTTCTAATTCAGCCAGCAATAATTGGATAATTGGTCTTGATATTACAGGTCACCACACGGTATAATCCAACCCAGCCAGACAGGAAATAAAGCCCTAACCTTAACAGGGAGACAACCCGCATGAAACTCCACGAATATCAATCGAAACAAATCTTTTCCCGCTATGGGATCCCGATCCCCAAGGGAAGAGTTGCTACGACCGCCAGTGAGGCAAGGCAGATCGCTGAAGAACTGGGTGGCCGCGTAGTTATTAAATCACAGGTGCTGGTCGGAGGGCGAGGCAAGGCCGGTGGCATTAAAGTAGCGAAAGACCCTGCCGAAGCAGAACAATTTGCTACCCAGATTCTATCAATGGAAATCAAAGGTTTACCAGTTCGAAAAGTGCTCGTAGACGAAGCTGCTTCCATCGAGCAGGAAATCTACCTTGGCATCACCAATGACCGTACCGCCAAGAAGCCAGTCATCATGGCTTCTGCTGCTGGTGGGGTGGAAATCGAAGAGGTAGCCAAAACAAATCCGGAAAAAATTGTCAAACTGCACATCAACCCGCTCTTGGGTATTAAGGACTACCAGACCAGAGACATTGCTGCCGGAATTGACCTGCCGCGAGAGTGTTGGAAATCTTTTGGTGATATTCTTAAGAGTCTCTGGCAAGTTTACAATGATAATGACGCAACCCTGGCCGAAATCAATCCATTAATTATTGGCAAGGACAAAAAATTAGTGGCGTTGGATGGAAAAATGCTGATTGATGACAACGCCCTGTTTCGCCACCCCGATCTTAGATCGGAAGAGCGTCGTGTAGGGAAAGAGTGTTCAGAGCCGTGTATGTA
>CAZLJB010000022.1:0-16095 GCA_964559195.1 uncultured Anaerolinea sp.
ACAAGGCGGGAGCTTTTCGAATAATTTACATTTACGGGGCTGGGGCCACAGTGGGTGCGCCCGGATCGACTGTCGGTGCTGCCGGCGCAGCGGGGACCTCAGTTGGCACATCCGTGGGCGGAAAACACTCAAGATATAACTGATTGTATTTATACTGGTAATCATTATTGAGAGCCGCAATAGCTTCAGCCTCGCCCCATGTATTCAGAGCGGTGCAGCGATCCTTCAATTTACTATTTTTTGCCAACTCGTCACCGTATTTCAAGAGTGCCTGGTTAAGACGTTGGCTGGCTGTCACGTTGGATGAATCTCGCAGATTAGGGGCAAACTGGTTTACCTGGCGGAAATAATTAACCGCCTGAGGCCAGTTCACATCCCAAAACGACGCGCCAACGATATACATGCGCGTAAAGTTTCGCAAACCATCCGCATAACCATCCAGTGGGCCAAAGCGCTCAGCCAATGTCAGGTCGTAGATACCACCTTCCATGTTGGTTGTTTTATAAGCGTCGGTCCCCAAGATTTGATCAACACCACGATTGCGCAAGGCGGTGTAATACATACCATCAATGATGGCAACCTTATAAACCGGGTCTGCTTTTCGCAGAGAATCGAGCGAACCCATCAAGGCAGTCCAATCCTTGGAATCGTACTGCTGCTGTGCCTGCGCAAAAATGGCTTCCTGATTACGCATATCAGGCGTAGGGGTGACGGTGGCTGTCGCGGTGGGTACAGGTGAGGGTGTAATGGCCTGTTTCACCAACACTTCAGCCAGTTTATCCGCTGCTCCCGGGAAAGTTGCATCCTGCTGAATGATAAATTCAAGTCGCTGGCGTGCCACGCTGTAACGACCGGCATCAATATCCTGCTGAACAAGCACAATCTGATCGCCAAGCTGTTGTGCTATCTTGGTGCCCTGGGCGCTGATGCGCTCAGTGACACCTTCGCCATAACCAGCCATACTACCCAGGCCGAGAGCCACAATCAGCACCAGCAGGCTAATAAAAAAACCGAAGCGTGAAGACTTCGCGATGGCATGTGGCCTGGTTTGGTTCAAATCCTCGGATTGAGGATCAGGTACTTTGTTGGGTTGAGTTTCGTTCATCATGGAGGCAATTATACCTTATGGTTACAGCCGAAAAAGTAGTCGGATCTCAGATTTTACCAGGAACAAGGCCATCGCCCCGCCAACAGCCATCCCGACCAGGGCAGTCAGCAAAGCTGGCCCTGGTAAAAAGAGCGCCAACCCATAGGCTGAACTGCCGCTGATCAGGGCGGCAAACAAACCTTTGCCAACCGCTGGTAGCAGCTGTATTTTTGGTTGGAGCCTGTTATTTAGCCAGAACAACATTAAAAGTGCTTCAGCCAGCAAAGATAACTCAGCTGCAGCAATCACCGGCGCCCCAAAAGAACTAAAAATAGTAACCCCCAGCAGGCCAATGGCAAAATAAATACAGATGCGCAATAAAACTGCAAAGAGCGGCATCAACGGCTCCTGGCGGGCATAGAAAGCCCGCGCAAGTGTCTCTTGCAAGACATAACCAACCAGGGTTAAAAGATAAATCCGGGAAGTTAAAGTCAAGAGGCTGGTTCCAGCCTCGTCAAAATGAAAAGCCGCCTGTAATAATGGATGTAAACCCGCCGCCATGACAGCCGCAGCTGGAATGGACAGCGACAACATGACGCGCAGCGCTTTTTCCAGCGTTTCAGAAAATGTCTTCCAATCCTTATTGGCAGCATATTCCGCCAGGGAAGGAAGTAAAGCAGTCGCTATGGCTGTACCCAGCAAAGTTTCTGGAACCTGCATGATCATCCAACCATAGGTCAGGGAAGTGACTGCCCCGACCTGATTCAGACGGGAAGCAAAATTATCGCGTGCGATAAACATCAATTGGATCCCGAACATGGTCAATAAGCGTGGAGCGATCAACTTCAAAGCCGTGATCAAGCCGGAATCTCGGATATCCAGGGATGGAGTCCAGCGAAATTGGTACATGACCAGTCCGGGAATTTGAATTGCCAGGTGCAGAGCAGCGCCGAGAATAACCCCATACACCAACCCGTGGATGCCCAGCCCCAGGGCGGGCAATTCGATTGGCCCCAGATGGTAAGGCTGGCTGGGAGAGAAGACCAGGGCCCCGATGATCATCCCGACGTTATACAGCATGGGAGCCATGGCCGGAAAGAGAAAATGCTGGTTGGCTTGCAAACCTGCCATGACCAACCCACTGATTGAAAAAATGATCGTTCCCACCAGATTAAGCCGCATTAGCTCAATCACCAACTGCTGCTGTTCCGGGCCAAACCCAGGCGCAATTCCGATCTGTGCCCGCACAATTTGACCCGCAAAAACGGCAATCAGCAGGGCAAAGCCGGCAGTCGCCGTAAAAGCGACATTGGCAACCCGTGAAAAAAGATCCCAAGTTGCCGCTCGCCCCCGGGTGGTCAGATATTCGGTTAAAAGTGGGATGAATGCCATGGCAATCGCCCCACCTGAAATCAAAGCAAAAAGTAAATCAGGCAGATTATTGGCCACGTTGAAAGCATCTAGCTCAGGGGAAAGCCTGAATTGACGGGCAATGATGATTGACCGGCCGAAAGCCAGGATTTTATCAAACAAGAAGAAAAATCCGAGCAGCAAGGATGTTCGTGTTAGATGGGAAAATTTTTTCATCGTCTCAGTTTACCTGGTAGATTTTAAATTAAAAATTGCGCCTTACACACCTGTCCCGTGCGGGTATGATACCAGATGTGGAGCGCAATTCTTTATTGATTTGGTTCGGTCTTGGAAACTAGTGATCGTGGTTGGCTGCTGAAAAATTCTCTGCCCCGGGCAGCTTTCCAGCCAGGTTTTGGGGCTTGTGGATCATGACCGGCAGGCATTGCGGACAAAGCCAATAGGTTTCAGCGCGATATTCAAGGGCGAGCAGAGGAATTTCTTCAGAATTTCGGCCACAGTTCAAGCATACTTTTTCAGACATAAGATCTCCTTTTTGAATAATATCCTGACTATAACAGCTGACAGGCTGAATATCTGTGACTTGGGTCACATCCAAAGATTGACACCATCCAACCGTGAATAAAATCCAAAACTAGAATGTACCCTTTAGCATGCCACCATCCACAGGCAGCATCAAGCCCGTCAGATAAGATGCCAATGGGGAAACCAGGAAAGTAGCTACATTTGCAAATTCCTGAGGGGTGGACATTCGGCCGAGCGGGCTTTCTGAAGCCTGCCTGGCAATTTCAGTCTGCAGGGTTGTGCCATTAACCTTTGCCCGCGCTGTCATCAAATCAGTGACTCGCTCAGTCTCCGTCCAGGCTGGTAGAATCGAGTTAAACCGAATGCCATCCTTCCCCAATTCCAAGGCAAGTGATTTGGTCAGACCGATCGTGGCCGCCCTGATGGAATTTGATAAGACCAGGTTGGGAATAGGCTGCTTGACAGAGTATGAAGTCACCGTCAGGACACTGGCAGCCTGGGACTTTCGCAAAAATGGCAAGGCGGCCTTGATCAGGCGAACATTGCTCATAAAAGAAACGTCAATCGCCTTTTGCCAGGCGGCATCATCAAATGATTCGAAGGCACCCGGCGGCGGCCCGCCGGCGTTGCAAATCAGGATATCCAGACCACCCATCAAATCACAGGCCGTTTTTACAAGCCCTTCCGCCACAGACGGAAGGCCTACATCGCCGGCAACCCCGAAAACCTGGCTGCCGGTTTCAGCCGAGAGCCCGGACACAACAGCTTGCAGGCGGGCATCCTCACGGCCATTAATTACCACCAGCGCACCTTCCAATGACAGACATCGCGCTGTAGCATAACCAAGCCCGCGCGTGGAGCCTGTCACCAGAGCCCGAATATTTTTCAAATGTAAATCCATAGTTTCTCCTTGTCTTGCGTTATTTACACAGATCCAAAGACCGGCTCTGGATGTAATTTACTAGATAAATTCAACGTGCTGATCAATCACATCCCCATCGGTCCAGTTGGCTTCAGTCCAATGCTCAATGGTCTGCATGGCGCTCTCCAGAAATGCGGACTGGTTTCCAATCATAACGCAACCAATGACCGCTTGCTGCCATTGGTCATGCATCGCCATTTCGGCAACTGAAATGTTAAATTGACGTTGCAGCCTGGCCATAAATGGTTTAATACGCCCCCGTTTTTCTTTTAAAGAGGCGCAGCCGGGCAGATGCAAGTGAATGGTAAGGACTGCAAGCATATCAAGAAAAAATTTTACATTCCCAAAAGAATAAAGTCAATGATCAATATCAATTTACGTTTTAGGTTTTTCGTTTTACAATGAACCTTAATGAACACAGAAACTGCTTACAACCTCGCCCTGGATTATCTATATAGCTTTGTGGATTACAGTCTGAAACATTCTTCAGAACTTGCCAAAGCTGATTTTAACCTTGACCGAATGCGCGCCTTGATGGCCGAACTGGGTAACCCTCAAAACAACTACGCCTGTCTTCATATCGCAGGAACCAAAGGAAAAGGCTCGACTGCTGCGCTGTGCGCCTCAGCACTTCAGGCGGCAGGTAAGAATGTGGGCCTATATATTTCACCTCACTTGCAGGATTACACAGAGCGAATTCAGGTCAATGCCACCCCGGTCAGCCATGCTGAGTTGGTGGCATTGGTTGAAATAATCAAACCTGCCGTCGCAAAAATCCCAAAACTGACCACTTTTGAAATCACAACAGCGCTCGGTTTTTTACATTTTTCCCGTCAAAAAGTTGAGGCTGCTGTTATTGAAGTTGGATTGGGCGGCCGCCTGGATGCTACCAACATCATTACCCCGCGAGTTTCTGTGATCAGCTCGTTGTCCTACGATCACACCGCTGTTTTAGGCAATACACTGGCCTTAATCGCAGGCGAAAAAGCCGGGATCATCAAAGCGGGTGTACCGGTGGTTTCATCTCCGCAAAAAGCAGAAGCGCTGGATGTGTTGGAAAGCGTGGCAAAAGAAAAGCGCTGCGATTTCACACTGATCGGACGGGATTATACCTACCAGGCCAGGGAACACTCCCTGCTTGGACAATCCTTCGAAATTGGCCGGCCCAACCAGCCCACCCAAGCATCCATCGTATTAAATATCCCATTGCTTGGTCAACATCAGGTGGAAAATGCAACCACCGCTTATGCTGCCTTACAAAAATCCGGTTTTGGGCTGAATGAACTCCAGATTGCGCAAGGATTTGCTCAGGTTATCTGGCCTTGCCGGTTTGAAATTGCCAACCTGGAGCCAACTGTGATCTTCGACTCAGCACATAACGAAGATGCCTTTGAGCGCCTGAGCCAGACCCTGAAAACTTATTTTCCCGGGCGAAAAATTGTGCTTATCCTGGGCATATCTGAAGACAAGCATCTAAAAGAAATGCTGCTTGCTATCGGTTCCCTTATCCAGACCCTGATTGTCACGCGAGCCGATCATCCCCGCGCCCTGGAACCGGAAAAAATCATTGAAGTTGTTGAGAACTCCCAATTAACGGGTTTTGATGTTGAAAGTGTAACCCCGGTCAAAACCGCCCTGGGTCGTGCGCTGGAAATTGCGCAAGTTAATGGTAGTATTATCCTTTCGGCGGGCAGCATGTTTGTTACCGCAGAAGTCAAATCGGCCTGGCAAAAGAAAGCGGAATAATTATGACAGAAAAGCGGAACACATCTCAAGACGATTGGAATGAAGAAGAAGACGAAAATATCAACATGGCCATTTCACAGCGGACCGAAGAACTATACCGCGTGCCAACCCATGAAACTGATAACAACGGGGTCTTTGAAGCCCTGGTTCTGCCAATGCGCGACCTGGTGGTCTATCCTCACATGGTCTCACCCGTCTTTGTGGATAACGAAGCTTCCATTCTGACCCTGCAAACTGCGCACGAGCGTAACCAGACAGTAATTGGCCTGACCCAAAAAGACCCGGAAAAAGACTCGCCCAAAGCGATCGATTTTCTACCGATTGGGGTAGAAATGGCAGTGGGTCGTCTGCTGACCATGCCGGATGGAAACAGCTCCGGGTTGGTTCAAGGCCGGCGGCGCGTAGAAATCATCGAATTTACACGTTTTACGCCCTATATCAAAGTAAAAGTAAAGGTTATCGAAGAAAAAGAAAAAGCGGACAAGCAATCCCAGGCCCTGATGCGCTCAGCGCTCAGCCAGTTTGAGCATTGTGTGCAATTGAACCGCTCCATACCTGAAGAAGCCCATCTCTTTGCCCTCAATATTGCTGAACCTGGCTGGCTGGCTGATATGATCGCGACTTCCATATCAGTCTCTTTTGATGAACGCCAGAAATTGCTCTTAATGATTGACCCCAAGGCACGCCTGGAACGTGTTAACGAACTGCTGGCAGCAGAAGTGGATGTGCTCGAATTGGAAGAGGACATTCACACCCGGGTTCAAAATGAGGTGGATAAAAGCCAGCGTGAATTTTATCTGCGCGAACAAATGAAAGCCATCCAAACCGAACTTGGTGAAGGCGATATCTGGACCCGTGATATTAATGAACTACGCGAGAAAGTGGATAAAGCCAAGCTGCCCGAAGAAGCTCGAAAAACCGCTCTGAAAGAGATTGAAAGACTTGGCCAGATGCCGCCGATGGCGCCCGAAGTGGGCATTATTCGCAGCTATATTGAGTGGATATTGGACTTACCCTGGTCCATTATGACCGAGGACAATCTGGACGTCCGACATGCCGCCGAGGTACTTGATCGCGATCATTTTGGGCTGCAAAAAGCAAAAGACCGTATTTTGGAATTTATCGCTGTGCGTTCGCTCAAACCTAAAAAAGAACGCCAACCCATTCTGTGCTTTGTTGGGCCGCCTGGAACTGGGAAAACATCCCTGGGCAGATCCATTGCAGAAGCCCTGGGACGCAAGTTTGTACGAATTTCGCTGGGCGGTGTTCGTGATGAAGCCGAAATCCGTGGTCATCGGCGCACCTATATCGGCGCGCTGCCCGGTAGAATCATCCAGACCATGAAACGATCCGGAAGCGGCAACCCACTCTTCATGCTGGATGAGATTGACAAGTTGGGTAATGATTTTCGTGGTGATCCATCCTCCGCTCTCCTGGAAGTACTGGATCCCGAACAAAACAACTCCTTCAGTGATCATTATCTTGAGATTCCTTTTGACCTGTCAAAGGTCATGTTTGTAACCACTGCCAACACCCTTAACACCATCCCAGAAGCACTCCTGGACCGGCTGGAAGTGATCGAATTCCCGGGTTACATCGAAGAAGAAAAAATGGCCATTTCAGACCGTTTCTTGATACCACGACAGATGGACGAAAACGGCATGCATGAAACCAACTTGCGCTTTTCAGAATCAGCTCTACAGCGAATTATCCGTGAATACACCTACGAAGCCGGGGTTCGTAACCTGGAACGTGAGATTGGACGCGTTATCCGCAAGGCGGCCCGCCTGAGAGCCGAAAAACGTGAATATCCGACCATCATCACACCCAATATGGTTGAAAAGTTTCTTGGCCCTCCTCAGTTTCTCCGTACTGAAGCTGAATTGAAGGACGATGTGGGGGTGGCAACCTCACTGGCATGGACCGAAAACGGTGGCGAGATTATGGCCATCGAAGTGGCTGTGCTGGAAGGCAAGGGCGGTTTACAAATGACCGGGCAAATCGGCGATGTGATGCAGGAATCCGGACAGGCCGCACTGACCTTTATCAAATCACGCGCCGAATCATTAGGGATTGAACCCGAAACTTTTGAGCGCATGGATATCCACGTCCACATGCCGGAAGGTGCCATTCCGAAAGACGGGCCAAGCGCCGGCATCACTCTGGCTACTGCCATTATTTCTGCCCTGACCGGCCGGCCAATCTACCGCGATATCGGCATGACAGGTGAAATTACCCTGCGGGGCCGGATCCTTCCGATTGGTGGCGTACGTGAAAAATTACTGGCAGCCCATCGTACCGGCTTAAAGGTGGTCATGCTGCCTCAGAAAAACATGAAAGACCTGGTGGATGTACCCAAGCGGGTCAGAACTGACTTAAAGATCATTCCGGTGGAACACATGGATCAGGTGCTGGAAGTGGCACTTTACCCGGAACCCGTAGTACAACCTCCCCGGCCACGCAAACGCCCTGAGGATCTTCAGCAGCAGGATGGCGACGAATAAACCCATTTGCGGCAGACATCCGTTTTGATCAAAATTAACGATTGAATCCAGGGTAGAGGGCTTATGTCAATTCCCCTTAAAGGGAAAGTTGTTTTAATCACTGGCGCATCTTCTGGTTTTGGCGAGCAGACTGCCAGGCTTTTTGCTGCTGAAGGTGCCCATGTCATCCTGGCCGCTCGAAGAATAGAACGGCTGCAGGCTGAAGTGGCGGTTATTCAGGCTGCAGGTGGCGAAGCCATGGCCACACCCGTGGATGTCAACAATCGCGTCGATATCGACAACATGGTCAACCGTGTGATCGAAAAATATGGTCGTATTGACATCCTTTTCAACAACGCCGGGTTTGGACGACTCAATTGGTTCGACGAGTTGGAATCAAAACGTGACATTCAAACCCAGGTCAATGTAAATCTGATTGGGTTGATGGAAGTTACGCACGCTGTCCTGCCCCACATGCTGGCCCAACAAAGCGGGCATA
The DNA here is from genome assembly GCA_964559195.1 of uncultured Anaerolinea sp. Taxonomy (GTDB): domain Bacteria; phylum Chloroflexota; class Anaerolineae; order Anaerolineales; family Villigracilaceae; genus UBA5195. The sequence continues at coordinate 8,634 of CAZLJB010000022.1, forward strand.
TCATTAATATGTCATCCGTGGCCGGCTGGATCGCTGCACCAATGTACTCCGTTTATGCCGCCTCCAAGTTTGGAGTGCGCGGGTTTACAGACTCACTGCGGCGTGAGGTGCGGCGACAGGGCATCCAGGTTTCAGGTATTTACCCTGGTCCGGCAGCCACCGAATTTGGAGACCACATCGGTTCGAGCGTATTAAAAAATAAATTCAAAGCCCCTGCCTGGACTTATATCACATCCGATTATGTGGCCCAATGCGTGCTGGGTTTGGCAAAACGACCACGCCGAACTCTGATCATTCCATGGTGGTTTAACCTGGTGATATGGGCGGATGCCCATTTCCCGGGTGGGGTTGATTGGATAGTGGAGCAGTTTTTTGTCAAAAAATACCGGTAATATGATTGCGAAAAATCGGCAATCTGGCCTAAAGAATATCCAAATCATAAAATAATAGCACAGGAGTTCATCATGACCCATGCCCGTCTCGAAAAACTTTATCAAGCCATGGCCGCCTCCGGCTTGGAAGCTGTCGCCATCAATCCCGGTCCCACCCTGGCTTATCTGACCGGCCTCAGTTTCCACCTGATGGAAAGACCGATCGTCATGCTCTTAACCCCAGGCAAAGATCCTGCCATCATCCTGCCTGAATTAGAAACCCCCAAGCTGGCAGGTTTAGCGTATAAAGCCCAGGCTTTTCCTTACCAGGAAATCCCCAGCGAATGGATCAAATCCTTCCAAAAAGGGGTTCAAGCGCTTGGAATTGGAAAAATGGCCATCGGTGTGGAGCCCAGGGCTTTGCGGATCCTGGAATATCGCTTCATCGAACAAGCCGCGCCGGGTGCCAGTTTCCCGGATGCATCCACGGCCCTGGCCGCCTTGCGCATCACCAAGGATGCTGATGAAATCGCCAAAATGCGCCGGGCCGTTGTAATTGCCCAGAATGCCCTGAAAGCCTGCATCCCTTTGATCAAAATTGGAATGCGCGAAAAAGAACTTGCTTCAGAGTTGACCATCCAGCTTCTCAAAAATGGTTCATCGCCTGAAATCCCATTCTCACCGATTGTCTCGAGCGGCCCGAATAGCGCCAACCCGCACGCGGCGCCATCCGACCGCAAGTTGCAGGCCGGTGACATGCTGGTAATCGATTGGGGCGCAGGCTATGATGGTTATATTTCTGATCTGACACGCACCTTTGCCGTTGGGCAGGTGGATGCAGAATGCCAAAAAATACACAAAATCGTTCAGGAAGCCAATGCCGCCGGGCGAGCCGCCGGCAAACCAGGGGCGCCTTGCGCAGCGGTGGACAAAGCCGCCCGGGATGTGATTGAAAAATCTGGTTACGGTGTCTACTTCAATCACCGCACCGGGCATGGAATTGGCATGGAAGGCCACGAGGACCCGTATATGCGTGGTGACAATATGGAAATTCTGAAACCCGGTATGTGCTACACCGTTGAACCCGGCATTTATCTGACCGAACGCAACGGCGTGAGGATTGAAGATAATATGGTTGTCACAGAAAGTGGCACTGAGAGCCTGAGTGACATGAACCGCGAATTCCAGGTGGTTGGATAATCCCAGCCTTATGAGCACCTACTGCGCATACTGCAACAGCCACCCGGAAGACACATACAACCGGCATTATCACGATACGCAATATGGTTTTCCAATCAACGCTGATCACGCCCTGTTTGAACGGCTGGTACTGGAAATTAACCAGGCCGGGCTTTCCTGGCTCACAATCCTAAAAAAGGCTGAACATTTTCAGCAGGCCTATTCAGGATTTGATGTCGAAATAATCGCAGCTTATTCTGAGCTCGATCGCGCCAGGCTGCTGAGCGACGCGGGCATTATCCGTAACCGTTTAAAGATCAATGCAGCCATAGAAAATGCAAAACGCATTCTGGAACTGCAGAGCGAGTATGGCTCCTTTAAAAACTGGCTGGATGCACATCGCCAGAACAACCTGGACGAATGGACCAGGTTGTTCAAGAAGAACTTCGTTTTTACCGGCGGCGAAATCGTCAAAGAATTCCTGATGTCATCCGGTTATTTACCTGGAGCGCACGAGCCGGGCTGTCCAATATATGCCGAAATAGCAAAACAAATGCCGGCCTGGATGGCGTAAATCAGCTTTACCGGTTTATTAAATTTAAAGTTCAACAGCTACAATTCACTTAGGCTCCTGTCAATTAAACCCAGGCTTTCGTTCGGAAATAATTAACCATGGCCAATATCATCCCCAGCGCTGAACCATTCTTTTTCCCCGGATCAAAAACGGGCATCCTGCTTATCCACGGGTTTACCGGCACGCCCAAAGAAATGCGCTGGATGGGTGAATATCTGCATCAGAAACAGCACCTGACCGTGCTGGGGATCCGTTTATCCGGGCATGCCACGCAACCCGAAGACATGCTCCGATCGAGTTACACCGATTGGCTGGCCTCGGTCGAAGACGGCTATGCGCTATTGGCGAACAATGTGGATCACATATTTTTGATGGGGCTCTCGATGGGTGGGATACTGGCCCTGGCTTCGGCCGCCGATTTACCCGTTCAAGGCGTGGTGGCAATGTCGACCCCATACAAACTTCCGGATGACCCACGCTTAAAGCACCTCGAATGGATCAGTAAATTTGCCCCCTTCCTGCCTAAAAGCAGTGATGAACCTGATGCTGGCTGGTTCGACAAACAAGCCTACAAAGAGCATGTTTCCTACCCACAAAACCCAACCCACGCCATCGCAGAGTTGAACAAACTAATCAGCAGCATGCACACCGCCTTGCCAACCATCCACGCACCCGTGCTGCTGATCCACTCAAGGGATGATGATTACGTTGTAAAAGACAGCATGCCCAGAATTTATGCTGATCTTCCCGCCGAATTGGACAAGCAAATGTTGTGGATTGAGGGCTCGGGGCATGTGATCACACGCGATGCCCAACGCCTGGTTGTGTTCGAAGCCGCCGCTGATTTTGTTCATCGAATTTCGGCATGAGCCCATCTCTGAAATGGCTGTCGGCAGCTCTCTTTACCTGGGGGGTCGGAGAAGGCATGTTTTACATGTTCCAACCCTTTTATCTCTCGCAACTAGGCGCCAACCCGGTCATGATCGGCTACATTCTGGGCAGTGCTGGCTTTGCCATGCTGATCGCCCACATACCTGCCGGTTACCTATCCGATCGGATAGGTCGACGTCCGATGCTGATCCTGGCCTGGGTTTTAGGCATCAGCGCGACCTGGATCATGGCCCTGGCTCAGGATCTGCCAGTCTTCGTGGTGGGACTATTAATTTACGGTTTTACCGCGTTCGTCACATCCCCATTGAATAGTTACGTCAGCGCAGCCCGCGGAAGTTGGTCGGTCGGTCGCGCCATCACGATCATTTCAGCCACGTTTAACCTGGGCATCGTCCTGGGTCCTTTAACTGGCGGCTGGATCAGCGAGCATTATGGACTGCGCAGTGTCTATTATGTAGCCGGGGTGTTGTTTATTTTTTCAATCATCTTCATGGTGCAGATCGCACCCCAGGCGCCTGACAAGCATAATCCGGATATACCGCGCACCAATTTGCTCGCCAATCGAAGGTATCTTGGATTTATCGGCCTGGGTTTTTTGGTCATTTTGGCAATGTACTTACCCCAACCCTTTACAGCCAAGTTCCTGCAAGATGTGCGCGGTCTTTCACTCGAAAAAATTGGACTGCTGGGTACGATTGGTGGAATTGGGAATACTTCAATTACATTTTTACTGGGGTTTTTGGATGCGCGCCTGGGTTTTATTCTCAGTCAGGCCAGCGTTGGCGTTTACAGCGGCCTGATCTGGCAAATGAACGGCTATGGCTGGTTCGCAGCCTCCTATTTTTTGCTGGGTGGATACCGGGCTGCGCGCTCCCTGTTTTTGGCTCAAATCCGCCCATTGGTGCCTGAAGCCCAGGTGGGACTTGCTTTTGGCATTTCTGAAACGGTTCTCGGGCTAACAGGTATAATAGCCCCTATCACAGCCGGTTTACTTTACCAACAACAAAAAAGCTCCGTTTTTCCAATTGCTTTCTTTGCCATCCTGGCAGGTATCCTGCTCAGCCTGGCTTTTACTCCACGAGCCTCCCGTGAACAAATCCAGCCTGCCATCGAATTTATTGAGTAAATACAATGACCCTCGAAATTGTGTCTTTCGTACTTGGCCCAGTGAGTACCAATGCCTACCTGGTGGCTGATCACAACAGTGGCGTTGCCGCTGTGATTGATCCGGCCTGGGATGGCAAAGTCATTCTGGACGAAGCCAAAAAACGGGGCTGGCGAATTGGCCATCTGTGGTACACGCACGCCCACTTTGATCACATCGGTGGCGCAGGTGCCATCGCGGACGCCCTCAACCCATTACCGCTGGTGGCTCTACACCCATCCGATCACGATTTGTGGAAGGCAGGCGGTGGCGGGAAAAAATTTGGTTTCGAGATCGATCCCGGCCCCGAGCCCACCATCGACTTTACCCAGGGACAGATCCTGCATCTGGGGGCCAACGAGATTGAAGTGCGCTGCACGCCCGGGCACACGCCCGGGCACGTGGTCTTCTACTGCTCAGAATCCGCAGTTTGTTTTTGCGGTGACCTGATCTTCGCCGGCTCGGTCGGACGCACCGATCTGCCAGGTGGAAGCTGGAATGCGCTGGAACAGAACATCCGCGAGCAAATTTACAGCCTGCCGGATCAGACGAGATTGCTGTCAGGGCATGGGGAAGAGACGAGCGTTGGTCAGGAAAAAAGAACAAATCCGTTTGTGATGGCTTAAGTTTGGTTACTCAGACCTTATCTTACAAATATCATCTTCTGCCATTCTAAGTTTTTCAACTTGCGGAAAAATAAGTCCACAATATGTCCATTTCATGGGTTTCGATTACGAAACGGTAAGCTGGCATTATTAATTGTGGGGCTTGCTGAGATAGTTTCGCCTGACCCCAAAAATAACTAGCGCTTTCAGAGAAATAATCTCAATTTTGAGTATTCTGATTTGAGAGAATTTTGTAATCAAACCCACCATCATGGGTGATTTATTCGATCGGCGGACTGAATTTCGACGATTTGATTATTGCATCCAAAGGTGAAGTAGTAGAAATATATTATTTTGAAAAAACGAGGTATTTACCATGAAGTTGCATCCATTTATCAGCATGAATATTTTTTTGGCAATTTCAATATTCCTTCTTCTTTCAGCCTGCACAACTACAATATCCCAGAATAATCAACCTGATTCTCCCGCATTTGTAAAACCAGCTGTAAACACTTCCCCAACAATTCCAGTCCCTACACCTGATTATGGCGACAAATACCAGGCTATTCAACTCTCCTGGTTTTATAAACCACCCGCAAGCGGTGATTTAAATGCTATTGCGCATAATTATTCTTCCATCATCCTCACCCGCAAGGATGAACCTGAACGAGACGCATTGCATTCTCTCGGAGTGAAAGTCCCAATCCTTCAATATTTATTATTTAGTGAAATTCATGACCCCGGATCATGTACAACCTTACCTAATCACAATCATGTCGCAGAAAAAATTGGTGATTTTTGCACCTTGGTTAAACTACATTCCGATTGGTTTCTCCTTGATTTATTCAATAAGGGCATCGTCAACTCATCACATTATTACATGATGGATCCTGGCAACAAAAACTGGCAGCAATTCTGGCTGGAACGAGCTCGTTCCAGCCAAGAGAATCTTGGCTGGCAAGGAGTTTTTTTGGATAACGTTGAAGCCAGTCTTGATAAACGGGTACAACGTGGTGGAATCCCAAAAAAATACATGGATAATGCCAGTTATCAGGCTGCCATTGAGAATAACTTACGTTACATCTATCAAAATTATTTCAAACCTAAAGGCCGACCCTTGATTGCAAACATCATTTCTTTGAATGAACCAGCGGTTTGGTTCCGCTATTTGCAATACCTGGATGGGGCCATGCTTGAAAACTTTGCAGTTGGTTGGCACGATGATTATAAAAGTGTTACAGCCTGGGAAATGGATTTGGAACTTGTCGAAAAAACACAGGCTTTGGGTAAATCAGTAATTTTGGTTTCACAAGGCAATGAATTTGACAGCAACCGGCAAGTTTTTGCCCTATCTTCCTTCTTATTGGTCAATAACGGAAAAGCTTTTTTCCGCTATACAAATTCCAATTCCTATAATGAGAATTGGTTGTATGATAATTATCATTTGGATCTTGGGATACCCTTGGGAACTCGGTACAAAGAAGGAAATATCTGGAAACGAGTTTTTCAGAATGGTACTATTTCGGTAAACCCAGATTCAAAAACAGCTTCCATTGACATGAATTAATTGTAGTGATTTTGTTATTGACCACCTGATATTAAATGGGGCTTGATGCTCTTTTTAATACCAGGTGGTCAATTTATCGTTTTCTTTAAATAACCAGCCCCCAGGGCATAAACCGATCTTCTTTAATTGTGTTATGGCTGCCTTCGATATCGAAAACCTTAATAACTACTGGAACGTGCCATCTCCAGCCCCGGTCAGGTCCATGTAAACAATTTAGATGATAATTTTTTAGCCTTTATTGGTACAAATACCTTGATAAATCCCAAGTTGAAACTGATCATCAAGATTAATAGCCAGACGACATTTCGAATGGTGTCTGACATTCTTTGATTAACATAAGTTTATGGGTTGAAAAAACAGAACAGGAGGGGTTTGGAAAAGAATAACTCAGCATTTTAAAAAGACACTTTTGATGATACCTTGAACGGTTGAAGGTGGAAATCCAGCTATGGCGAACCTTATACCATGTGATTCGTTAACTTTAGTTTCCGCTAACTGGTGCTGATAAAGAGGGTGGTAATGGGCTCAAAACGTGATAATCTTGTTTGTGACGCAAACAAATTTCACAGGAGAACCCATTACCATGATAGATCATACCATAGGCGTTCTGATTATTTTGACGCAAGGACTACCAGTGGGGACGAATCTGGCAATGTTGCACTTTATGTTTATGCTGGTGAGCGGAGCGCTGCTGCCGAACCGAGGTGCAATGTTTCCGGGGCTAAAATCGATAGGATTATCAGACGCTGCCACGCGCAGAGCCTGGGCAGCTTTTGGGAAAGGCGCATGGCAAATGCCAGTCATCCTGGTATTGTGGCGAGAGCACGTCACAGGGCTGCCTGGTTGGCAAGAACATCGCTATGAAGGTTATCGCGCAGTTCCAGCAGATATAACTGCGTTCTGGCGTCCAGCGTTGAAGAATTGTACGAGCAAGCATTATCATCCGGCGGCCAATCGGGCGCTGCCAGCAGTGATCATGGGGATCACCGGCGTGGTAGGCGAAATCAATGGGCAAAGACTGGCTTTGCCGCGCGCATTTGAGCGGGCACATCCCAAAGATATGAGCGAGAAGCGTTTATGGCAGGAAATACTCAAAAATGCCAAAAAGAGCCTGGCAGAGGATGAGATTTT
>CAZLJB010000023.1:0-16049 GCA_964559195.1 uncultured Anaerolinea sp.
TTCGTATACTTGAGTTATATGTCTCTTATTTTTTTTTTTATGCCCCCCAACCCCACCGAAACCCCCACGGCTCTGAACACTCTTTCCCTACACGACGCTCTTCCGATCTCCGAAGACCCGCTCATGTCTGACCCGGATACCAACCACATTAAACACTGCATGGAAGCGGCAGATTTTATCGTTTTACAGGAAATCTTCCCGACCGAAACCGCCAAATATGCGGATGTGCTGCTGCCCGGAGTCACATTTGCCGAGAAAGACGGCACCATCACCAACACCGAAAGGCGCGTGCAGCTGGTCCGCAAGGCGATTGAGCCACTCGGCCAGGCACGCCAGGATTGGGAGATCACCGCCGAAATTGCCCGGCGCCTGCTGGCCGAAAGCGGGCTGCAGTTCAGCGGTCCGCTCGCGGGTTGGCAGTACGAGAACCCATCCGAGATCATGACCGAAATCAACGCCCTGACGCCTTCCTATGCCGGCATCACTTTTGAGCGGCTGGAGCGCGGCGATCGGCTGCAATGGCCGGTTTTGAACACCGAACACCCCGGCACACCGATCCTGCACACCAAACAGTTTGCACGTGGTTTGGGTAAATTCATGCCAATTGACCACCTGCCGCCGGCTGAGAGACCGGATGACAACTATCCCTTCGTGCTCAGCACCGGGCGGGTGCTTTACCACTGGCACGGCGGCGAGATGACCCGGCGCGCTGGCAGCCTGATGGCACTTTATGGCCAGGCCCTGATCGAACTCAGCCCCTGGGATGCCGAAAATATGGGTCTGATCCAGAGCGACCTGCCCGGAGAGGCCTTTGTGCGTGTTGAATCGCGCCGGGGCGTGATCGAAGCCAAGGCCTGGGTCACCGACCGCGTGCCACCCGGCATGGTCTACGCCAATTTTCACTTCCCAGAAGCCTCTGCCAACGAGCTGACCCAGGCCGTGCTGGACCCGGTCTCCAAGATCCCGGAGTACAAGGTCACAGCCGTCAAGGTCAGCCTGGTGACGGGCCCGTCCTCATCCTGATACCCGGAAAATAAGCATGGACATCCATAAAATTCTGGAATACGCCCTGGAAAGAGAGTACGAGGGCAAACGCTTTTTCACCGAGAACGCCGCGCGCCTGCAAAATGCCACCGCGCAGGGTGCCTTTAAAACCATCGCATTGGAAGAACAGCGGCACATCGATTTCATCGCCGCCCAGATTGCCGCCCTGCATGCCGGCACCAGCGCGGAACTGCCGGAATTGCCAAGCGCCGGTTTCTTTGCCGAACGCGCTGAAAACGAGAATGTCGAACAGAGCGTGGCAGAAGCCATGGTGGCAGACCTGCCGGTGCTGCGCATGGCCTACCTGATCGAACGCGATTTTGCCGAGTTCTACACCATGGCCGCCTCCAAAAGCGAGGGTGACGTCAGGAATATATTGGAAATGTTGGCACGCTGGGAATCCGGGCATGAGCGGCTCTTTAAACACATGCATGACAAAGCCTTCGAACTTTATTCTGGTATGCCCTGGGGAGGTTAAACCTGGGGGAGATTGACCTGGCAAAGATTTCAGCGGACAGATAACCGGCCGGCCAAGGTTTGACCTGTTGAATTTATTCTGGGGCAAACCGGTATAAATCGCTTATAATTATGACAGGTAACTTTTAATGGTTTTAGTGGAGGCTTTGTGGCCAAGAAGGATTTAACCGGAACCAATCTGGGGCGTTATCACATCATTGAACCACTCGGACAGGGCGGTATGGCCTCCATTTACAAGGCTTTTGATACCAGCCTTGAGCGAAATGTTGCCATTAAAATCATCAGGGCGGATATTCAAGACGGCAATGAAGAAGAATTCCTGAAACGCTTTCAACGCGAAGCACGCGCTTTGGCACAGCTTGATCACCCCTATATTCTAAAAGTATTGGATTATGGTGAGCAGGAAGGTCTGCCGTACCTGGTCATGCCCTATGTACCGGGCGGCACCCTCAAAGAAATGATGGGCAGCGCGCTCACCTACCATCAGGCTGCCGCCCTGCTGGCACCCATCGCCCGCGCCTTGGAATTCGCCCACAAGCAAAAAATCATCCACCGCGATGTAAAACCCGCCAACATACTCATCAGCCAATCCGGCGCACCGCTGCTCTCAGATTTCGGGATTGCCAAAATCATCGCCGGCAGCGGTGCCACCCAATTAACCGCCACTGGCGTGGGCATCGGCACCCCCGATTACATGGCCCCCGAACAATGGCTGGGCGTGGCGGATCCGGGTACCGATATTTACTCACTGGGCGTGGTCTTTTATGAAATGGTGACCGGTCACCGGCCCTACACAGCCGATACCCCGGCGGCTGTCATGATCAAACATTTGCGCGACCCACTGCCCCGTCCGAGCAGCTTTGTCCACAACCTGCCGGATGAGGTCGAACAGATCCTGTTCAAAGCCCTGGCAAAAGAACCCAAAGATCGTTACCAGAGCATGGGCAATTTTGCCAGTGCGCTCGAAAAATTAGCCAACAGCAGCCCAGAGACGGTCCTGTCTGGCATGCCAGTCGATGTGGAAACCCTGCTCGGCCCTCTTGCAACCACACCTGAAACCAAAATGGCTGGTCTGGGCAAGACTGTCAGCCAGATTGGCCCGACCCCAACCAACCAGCCCGAGAAAAAGCCCGCCAACTTGAAAATCGTGCTGGGGCTGGCCGCTGGACTGGCCATCATCGCTTTCCTATGCCTGCTGGCAGGCGGAGGCGCATTCTTTGCCTCACGCGGCTTTTTTACACCCAAAGCAGGTCAGCCCACCGGCCTGGCAGCCGCCACCAACCCGGCCAACTCCCAACCAGCCAGTTCCCAACCAGTTGGCGGCCAACCGGAAACAGGCAGCCTGCCTGCCACGCTCCCGCCCAGCAGCGCAGCCGAGGCCACGCCCACCGCGCTCCAAAGCATTGAAGGCTACCCCACGGATGTGCCCTTCCTGAAAGACAACAATGGCGACCTGATGACCTCGGTCAGCCAGGGCATGCAGATGTACAATTTTTCCAGCAACCTGAGCCTCAGCGAATTATCCGATTTTTATCTCAGCGGTATGAAAACCAACGGCTGGCAGGTTATCAATGAAATGACCCAGGCGAAAACAAAAATCTGGTATTTTACAAAAGGCGACAATCGCATGCTGATGATCTCGCTCACCACCACGGAGCAGACGACCCGCATCTCGATCATGGTGCCCCCGCTGAAATAAATTGCCGGGTTGGCTGGCAGGCCCGTCTGAATAATGCCTGGCCATGTGAAATTTTAGCTCGCAATGAGAAGCGCTGAGCGAAGACCATCTTAATGGGAATGGACCATGGGTGCCTTACCCTGGTTTTAATATTTATCGTTTGAAGAGGAGATAAGATGAAAAAAGTTTCACTGGTACTGATGCTCGTCCTGGCTATGCTGTTTTCGATGCTGCCTTCTGGGGCTGCGCTGGCCAAATCGTCCGAACCAATTGTGGTTAATGTTCGCAACCGTTCGGGGGCCAATGTAACTCTCACGCTGAAAAGCGCGGATGGTTCAAAAACGCTGACACTGCCAGAAGGCGCTTACAACCTCAGCCTGACCTCCGGCACTTATTCGTATTATGCTGCCACCGCCTGTGGCACCCAGACAGGCGTTTTCAGCCTGACTCAACCCAAACAATTATTTTTCTTCTGCAACCCGGCGCGCGAAATCAAGATCCAGAAACCCAGCCCACCCAGCCTTCCCGAACCGGTCTGTGCATCCAGCGCCGCTATTTTCCACGGACACTTATTACGTAGAAACACCCCAGGCGGACCAACACCCGTTGTTTGTAGCAGCCCCACCGCCACCTAATCCCTGTTGAGCATCTTGTAAAAACAGTCCGCAGCGGCATGCCGCTGCGGACTGTTTTTTTGGTAGGACTGGTCTTTTCCATCCAATCCGTGTAGATGATTATTGGATCAACTGGATGGTGCTGGTGTTCGGTGGAATGTATAAAACGCTCGGATCATAAATCAATTCGCCCTGACCACTGCCATTCATCCGCCATGTATCACAAATAAATTGGAGTTTGGCCTTCTGGATTTGTCCGCTGCCGGCAAAATAACAATCTGCGCCAGTGGCAAGCACCGTGCCCGCCAGGAGCGCATTGCCATTACCGTTCAGGTCAATGCTGCTGTGATTGCCATTGGCGGCGTAGATCAGCAAACCTGGAATAGCCCCGGCAGCTACCGCAGCCTGGTCAGCGGCGCTGTTGGCATTCGTGGCCGCGCTGAGCTGCATTTCAGACCCGCCGTTCCAATTTGCGCCAGTCTGATTCAGCAGCACAATCGTGACACCGGTGCCGGCCAGCTTCTGGTTATTGTTCAATTTAAAATCACCATCGATGCAGTACATACCCGGGTCCAGGTTGGTAATACTACCAGGAAAGGTGCCGGTATAGGTACCGGGTTTGCCCGGCGAAGCGGGTGTGCCCGGGCAGCTGATGGCAATATCGGGCGGAATGCTAACCTGGGCAGTATTGGTTATGATCGACCCGCAGCCGTTTGGAAAAGTGATCCCATTGAAAGTTCCGGAGCTCGCCACGGTGCTGATGTTTCCGCAAGCAGTTCCAATTTCAGCCATCTTGATTTGGGTTTGGCCGCCCTGAAAGAGCGTACAGGCCGGGTCGGACGAATTGGAGGACAGACCGCCGCCCCAGATTTGCAGATTGGCGCTGCCATTCATCAGCAAACTGGCAGTGCTGGAGCCGTTACAGGTGCCGGTTTTGAGCGACATAACCGCATTGGTAGGGAAGTAAGGCTGCGTGGCGGTGCCTTTACAGGCGCGCGACACAGCGCTGACATGGTTGGTGATCTGGTTAATACCCAGAATGGGCGCAAACCACATTTTTACATTTGAGGCGATGACGACTGTAAATTCCTTACCAGTTGAAGTCACCGCGCAGCCAGTGTTATTGTCAAGCGCAGTAATGCCGGATGTGCTGTTGCTGGCGGTGTAGTGATTTTTTGTAATCAGGCTTGCACCTTTCACCTGAAAATCCTGCCCGGAGACCCAGGCCAGGGCAGCGGCTTTAGCAGACGCATCTGCGGCGTTTTGGGCCTGCCGGCGATCGGCAAAGATATTCCCGCCATCGATCGCCAGCGCAACCAGACTGAGCATACCGATAAATCCGAAAATAATCAAAACCAGCGCCTGACCTTTCTCAGATGCTCGTATAGGCTTCATAATTCCTCCGTAAATAAAAAACTAATGATAAGGTGCATTAAGGGCAGCTCGCATCAACCTGTAATATGGTATTGGTGATACTGCTGCTCAAAGTGATATCTCCTGTTCCGGATATGACCGAGACCATGGGGGTCAGGATATGATAATAATAACTGACATTGACCGTGATGGTTTCACCGGGGGTGGTTCCGCTCCGGGTAACAGTGATTTGTGAATTGGGCAGGGTGGAAATGTTGACAACCGGTGAAGTGGAGGCGCCCCGAACCCAGTTTTTAAGGACCGTTTCGCAGGCGACGCCGGGATGCAGCGATCCGTACATGGCACCTTCCTGGGCGGCATCGCGGATGGTAATCCAGTGCAAAAATGCAAACCCAAAATCAATGGTTGCCAGCAGCATAAACATGATCAACGTTATGGACAATGCCAATTCAACCAGGCTCTGTCCTTTTTGAGATGGTTGAGTTGAGACCGGACTGACAGGTTGAAAATTTGACATGCGGTGTGAAACGACCGGGATTAAAACTACTCGGAGCGGGTATTTGGCAGCTGTGTTTTCCAGGCGATCGTAAAAGGTGAACAGGTCAAGTGATGGCATAGGCTTACTCAATTATATTTGAAACCATTGTTTTTTGTAGCCGAGCCTCCCAGGGTGGTAACAACCACGTTGACATTGCCCGCGCTGCCAGAGGCTGGGGTGGTGCAGGTAATCTGGGTGGTAGAGTTGGTGGTGCAGCTGCCGTTCAAACCACCAAAGGTGACAGTCGTATTCCCGGCTCCAACGATAAAATTGGTGCCCTGGATGGTAACCGTCGTTCCGCCTGCCTTGGCACCGGATGAGGGCGAGATGGAGGAAGCACCGTTATTGATCGTCGGAGCGTTCAGGTATGTGAACTGGCTGGCAGCTGTCACTGTCCCACCCAGGGTTGTAATCACCAGGCTGACAGCCCCGGCCGCATGGCTGGGTGTCGTGCAGGAAAGCTGCGTATCAGAAACGACCGTGCAAGTGCTGTTAGAGCCGCCAAAGGTGGCCGTTTGGTTTGTGCTCAGATAGTTGCCGGTAATAATAACCACCGATCCACCCCCAATTGGGCCGGCGCTAGGAGTGAAACCGCTGATGGTGGGCGCAGGTGGAATATAAGTGAAGGCTTTCGAGAGGCTGGCTGTACCGCCGGTGGTGGTGATGGACACATCCACCGCGCCGGAGACGAGTGAGGCAGGGGTAACGCAGGTCAGCGTGGTATTGCCATTCGACGGGCTTCCACAGCTGGCAGCCGTCGCTCCGAAGTAAACCGTTCCACCAGACAGGTTTGTACCACTCAGGGTGACCGATGTGCCGCCCGTCCCAAGGCCTGTTTTCACATTGATACTGGACAGACTCGGCGCGCTGATATAGGTAAAGGCCGAAGCGATTGAAGCTGTGCCGCCCGAGGTGGTGAGCGAAACCAGCACGGAACCGGCAGGGTTGGAGGGCGTATGGCAGGTCATGGTGGTTGGGGAACTAACGCTGCAGGATGTGCCAGATGTTCCGCCAAATAGGACAGTTGTAGCACCAACAATGAAATTCGAGCCTGTCAGTGTGACGATGGTTCCTCCGCTGGCTGGGCCGCTGCTGGGGGTCAGACCGGTAAAGGTGGGCTGCTGAGGCGTGTAAGTGAAGGAAGAAGAGGCCGAGCCGCCCGAGGTAGTTACGACGACGCTAACACTTCCCGAGTTGGCAGAAGATGGGGTGGTACAGGTGATCAACACAGCAGAATTCACCGTGCAGGTGGCCGTATTGGCCCCAAATTTTACCGTCCCGGTGCTCAAATTGGTGCCATTGATCTGGACACTGGTGCCCCCGGACATGCTACCCGAGGTCGGGTTGAGATTGGAAATGGTGGGAGCTGGCGTAATATAGTTGAAGGAGGTGCTGGCCGTTCCGCCCAGGGTGCTGACGACGAGACTGACCGTGCCTGCGCCAGCCGGGCTGGTACAGGTGATGTTGGTCGCCGAGTTAACAGTACAGTTGGCCGATGTTCCACCAAAGCTGACGCTCCCATTGGTTAGATTTGCCCCAAAAATGGTAACGAGGGTCCCGCCTGTGCTGCTGCCGGCTGCGGGGCTGATACTGCTGATGGTGGGTGGGGAAACATAAGTATAGATACTGCCGCTGACGCCCGTGGCAATTGGTGTGGTGACAGAGATAGTTACCGTCCCGGCGCTGTGCGAGGGTGTATTGCAAGTGATCAGTGTGGCCGAGACGACCACGCAAGCGGTGGCTGTTGATCCGCCAAAGCTGACCAGCGTTGCGCCGGTCAGGTCTGTGCCGGTGATCGTCACGCTGCTGCCCCCGGCGGTCGGGCCGCTGGACGGCGAAACGCCGGTGATTGCTGGCGGGTTACCGACCGAACCTGGCGCGGCGATTGCGCTGGCAACCTGCAGGGAACCCAGGATGGTGCGCGAGCTGCTGGAAATCATGGTGAAATTGGGAATTGGCACCAGCGGCACAAGCACACTATACGGCGAGCTAATTGTGACCACAATGCGGTACGTGCCAGTTCCGCTGCTGATCTGTGTCCACTGGCTGGTGGTCATGGCTGAACAGGTGTTGATAGGCGTGGTTCCGGGCCCGCTGTCGAATTTTATATCGACATCGCTGGTGCTGTAATTTGCCAGGAATTTCACCCGTGTGGCTGTGTTGGCTATCCCCGCACAATCCTGATATTGTGGATGCCCGTTTACCAGCCCGGTGACCGCCCCGTAGCGGGCGGCCTCGCGGGATGCATTTAATACCGAGCCATACACAAAGATCAGATGGCCTATTTCCAACATCCCAAAGACGATCAATAAAACGATCGGGACAACCAGGGCAAATTCAACCGCGCCCTGAGCGTTTTGTACATTTTTTTCCCGTGCAATACCTCACCCAATATATAACAATAAAAGAAAGAAAGAAAAATCATACACCAATCAATATTCTAGCCAAACCACAACATTTCTTCGCCAATCTAATATATCTAAAAATATACCAAATCCTACACTGAAAGTCAACTATTTTTCAGAGGAAAAGTAAGCTTGCTTCACAAATTAAACCATTGCCGGGATGCACTACCAACTCAGCCTGTCTTTTGCCACACCTCTGCCCCCCCACGCGTCCCCACGCGGCCACATCCAGACGATTATTTTTCTTCTGCAGCCCGGCTCGCTAATCAAGATCCAGGAAAACCAGGCTATCCGGCGCGCACTTTTTTTTGGTGGGGCTGGCCTTTCCCATTCAACCAGCTTATTTGGTAAAATCGCACTCATGTCTAAATTCCCTGTCATTATTCTTATTTCAGGCCTGCTGTTGGGTTCCTGCACCCGCACGGCCCCGGTCAGAAACGCCGGCACACCGCTAATAGTAGCCACGACTGCTTCTTTCAGTTCCAATTCCAGTTCGAGTTCAAACACTGGCGCCAATCCGGGGCTGCCCGCAGCAGTTCCGGTGCAAGCCTACCTGCCCCCCACCCGCCTGCCGGGCGCCCCCATCAGCAGCCCGACCCCGGATGGGGCCATGCAGGCCTTCCCGACCTTTACACCCCTGCCGGCTGGCAACAATCCGCTGGCTGCGCCGACACCCGGCCAAAAGACCTACACCGTTGAAAGTGGTGATTTTCCATCTTCCATCGCCGAAAAGTTTGGGATCAGCACCGATGAACTGCTGACGGCCAATAATATGAACAGCGCTTCGGTCATCTACCCGGGTGATACGCTGACCATACCGGGCAGCGCAGCCGCCCAGCTCCCGCTGGCTGCCGCCAGCCAGTCAGCCAGTGGTTTGGTGGCTAGCTCGGATTATTTCAAGATCCTGCCTGATTCTGAATTGATTTATGCTCCCTTGAGCGCCCTGCTGGATGTCAACACCTTTATCCAGAACAAAGGCGGCTACCTGGCTTTCTTCAGCCAGGATGTCAACGGAGAAACCCTGAGCGGGTCGGAAATTGTAAGCAGGGTGGCAAAAAGCTACTCGGTCAACCCGCGCCTGCTGCTGGCCCTGCTTGAATACCGCGCCCAATGGGTCAGCAACCCCAACCCGGCGCCAGCCACCACCACCAATCCAATTGGATATGTGGATAATTTTCACCAGGGTCTCTATCGCCAGCTGACCTGGTCGGCTGACATGCTAAATAAAGGCTTTTATCAATGGAAGGAAGGCAAGCTCCAGAGCTGGACCCTGACAGATGCCAGCCAGGTAGTGCCGCAACCGGGCATCAACCCCGGGACGGCCGGCGTTCAGTATCTCTTTTCGCAACTGGATACCCAGGATACCTGGACAAAAGATACCGGCCCCGAAGGACTATTTGCCACCTTCAACAGCATGTTTGGTTATCCCTTCGACCTGGCGATTGACCCAATCCTGCCTGCCAACCTGACCCAACCCAGCTTCAGCCTGCCTTTCGAACCCGGTCAGGCCTGGCAGTTTACCGGTGGCCCACACGCCGGCTGGGACGAAGGCTCGGCCTGGGCGGCACTCGATTTCGCACCACCCGGCCTGCCGGTTGGCTGCGCCCAATCCGAGGCCTGGGTAACGGCCATCGCTCCCGGGCAAATCCTGCGGGCTGATAACGGCGCCGTGGTGGAGGACCTGGATGGTGACAGCCTGGAGCAAACCGGCTGGACCATCCTGTATATGCACATAGAAAGCCGCGACCGCGTCAAAGCTGGCGCGTTTGTCCAGACCGGTGACCGGATTGGGCATCCATCCTGCGAGGGCGGATTGGCCAATGCAGACCATCTGCATCTGGCCCGGCGCTACAACGGGCTCTGGATCCCGGCGGCTGACCCCAGGCTGCCCTTTGTGCTGGGAGGTTATGTCACCAGCGGCAACCAGACCGAATATGATGGCTGGTTGACCGGCAACGGCAAGGTGGTGGAGGCCGTGGATGGCAGCAGCCAGATTAACCAGATCCAGAAGTGAAATAGAAATATTTCCACTAAAAAACGGATTTGAGACGGCCTGGAAAAACCTTTAGGAGAATTTATGATTTACGTTCTCAAAACACCTGCAGCACCTGAGCAAATTCAAGAAATGCTGCAAGAATACGAAACCATGATCAAAATTGTGGTGGATATTCGAAAACGCTTTCTATCAGGCGGCGGAGAAATGCATGCTGATTGCGAATCTGTTTTGCTGGAAAATAACTGCGCACAGGATGATCTTTGGGGTGCGAACTGGTATCCGGGCGAGCAGCGAATTGAATTTGAAGCATTGATTAATATCAAACCCCGGATGGGAAATCGAAACATCGTGATTCAGGATCAGAAAATCCGTGACCAGATCGAAGCGATAACCCGTGAAATACTTGGAGAGACACGATGATCAACACAGAAAAATTGCGCGAACGCTTTTTGCGCGATCAGCTTCCCCGGCGCCTGGGTGGTCTGGCTGCCACCTTTGGACGGATTTCTTCCTCTGCAAATTCTTCAACCGACCCCAAAGTGGTCTCCAATTTATTGGACGAAGCCAAACACCTGATTGAATGGACAGCCGCAGATACTGAGCCAGAGATCGCCGCCGAACTTGTCCGAATGCAAACACTGATCACCCTCTGGCAAAAAGCATGGGCAGAGGCCTTTCAAAATCCCAGGCAGCGCATCTTGCTTTCAGTGCAGGCAAAAGATTGGTCGGATAAAGCGCTGGATTTTTCGGGACTGGCTTAGCAGGCGGCCTTCATTTCGAGATTCCAAACAAAGATGCTATAATGCCTGCAGCGCAAGCCAATTGCGAACCCCAACCCGTATTGGAAGCTGAGGTGCAGGGCTAATATCGATTGGATAATAATAATCAACTCAACCCGAGATCTAGTAATTCATCTGGTTACGCCATCCCAGGCACCACAAATCTAAAACACCAATTAGTAAATCTGGAGGAAAGTTATGCCTCGCATCCGATGTCATTATGTCGACTGTACTTTTAACGACGATCTGTATTGTTCTGCGGCTGCTGTTGAAATTGATCCTGAAACAGGATGTGCTACCTACTCTAATGTTAATAGGGGAGTAGATGGAAAAATTACATCGGAAGATGAGGAATTTGAAGAGATAGAAGAAGAATCCGATGATGATGACGATTTATGGCCTGATGACGACGAAGAAGATGAAGAAGCATATTAAGAAATAAATTCATATTATGTTTTCGGGAAAAGAACATGCTCGAAAACATAATATGGGTAGAAATCTACAAAACTCATTTCTTTTTTTGAATATTTAAATTTGCATAACCTGGTTTAACATTGTCCGGACGCAGAGAAACGCTTATGGCACTGGATCGACAAAATAATAAGAATTATTTGCTTCACGAACCCAGCCACTGCCCTTTTTGGTCGTAATGTACCAGAAATAAGAATTATAGGCACAGTATGGCCCATAGAGAACTGTCATTGTATTACTTGGTTTTAAATCAAATAAACGACGGTAATCGAGTGATGGCATGCGTCGGATCCCCAGATAACTAACTCTGGTGCTGACTTTGATGGTGAGGCCGGTGGTCAGGCGGGTTGGCAAGGCTCCAGTACAAATCACCACCCTTGCCGGCGCAGCGGAAGCATAAGTGTAGGCTGGTAAGATAGAAACAGCCATCATAATGAACGCCAGGCTCACGATTAATGAATTTCTAAGGGCGTGTTTCATAATATCCTCCTGAATTAATGAAAACGAACCGTTAACTACTGACTGGGTATTTGCCCGGGACAGATAACAACCCCAACTGCAGGGAAAACCAGCGATATTTATTTATAGTTCCAAACCAAAGAGTGGTGAGTAGTACCATTATTTTACCCTTTTTACCCACTGGCTGTGCAGCCTTTTTGCTCCCGATTGAAGTTATAATCAATTCCAGAATCATGAAACTCTTTCTACCTGTTTTGCATATTGCAATCATTGCCTCATTTCTAACATCCTGCATCGGCAATACGGCCGGTTTATGGGGGGCCCAGGCCACACCCAGTCCGGTACCTCTGCCCAGCCAGACCGCTTCACGCACCTTGAGCCCCAAGCTGACCCCCACCCCCAGCATCACCCCACTCAAAGAAATTCCCATGCCCGGCGTACCTGGGTCGGACCCCTCGCCGAGCATCTCAGCCAGCCCTACCCCAGCCACCAGCCAGCCTGACCCGACTTCCACAGCGGCTGCCACAGCGGCCAGCCCAACCACGCACATCCCCAGGCCCCAACCTGGCGCTGACGTCACCGCTACGCTGCCTGCCATCACCACCGGCCCGATGGATGTTTATTTCAGCCAGGGTGGCGATACGCTTAACATCGTAGCCACCCGCTTCGGCATCCGGCTGGACCAGATCATTTCACAAGTTGTGCTGCCACCTCCTGAGGCGTTGATCCCACCTAAAACCCTGCTGCTGGTTCCGAAGCCCACCAGCCTGGAGTTACGCGGCCCGTCAGAAAACACCATCCCAGACAGTGAAGTGGTGGATGGACCGTCATCGGTCGGGTTCAACACCCGGGAGTACGTTACCAGGGCCGATGGCTACCTATCCCGTTATATCGGATCACTCAGTTCCGACCAGATCAGCGGAATTGACGCGGTGCAGCGTATTTGTGATGAAAACTCGCTCAGCCCGCGCATCATCCTGGCCATCATCGAATATGAAAGCCACTGGGTATTGAGCCACCCCACCAACCTGGCCGAGGATGAATACCCGCTTGGTTACTTCGACTTTCTGCACAAAGGCCTTTTTCGCCAGCTGATGTGGGCCTCAGGAGCCCTCTCAGATGGCTATTACCGTTGGCGTTCCGGCACCCTGACGACTGTCACCTTCACGGATGGCAGCAGCCTGCGCCTGAGCCCTTTCCTGAACGCCGGAACCGCGGCAGTCCAATATTATTTTGCGCAGAACCACACGCGCGCCCAATGGGATCAGGCCATGGCCCCCAGCGGCTTCCCGGCCCTGTATGAACATATGTTTGGGCCAATCGCAGCGCGTGCCCAGGCCTTCGAACCGACCATCCCGAATGGCCTGCAGCAGCCCGCCATCAGCCTGCCATTTGAACCCGGTAAACTGTGGGCTCTAACCGGCGGGCCACATTCGGCCTGGGAAAGACAGGGCGCCCTGGCTGCCCTCGATTTTGCCCCCGGATCGACAGACTCCGGCTGCGTTCCCAGTGAGGCCTGGGTGGTGGCACCTGCCGCGGGACGCGTGGTGCGCACCGCCACCGGTGTGGTGGTGCTGGATTTGGATGGGGATGGGCACGAGGAAACCGGCTGGGTAATCCTGTTCATGCACATCAGAACGGATGATAAGGTGCAGGATGGGCAATACCTGCAAAAAGACGCGCACATCGGGCATCCTTCCTGCGAGGGCGGCGTCGCCACTGGCACCCACCTGCACATTGCGCGCAAATACAATGGTGAATGGATGCTGGCCGATGGGCCTCTGGCTTTCAACCTGGATGGCTGGATCTCCCATAACGGCGATGCCCCTTATAAAGGCAGCCTGATCCGCGGAGATCAGACCGTCATGGCCTGCACATGTTCAACTTATGAGACAAATATCACCCGGCCCAAATAAGGCGGCCCCTTCAACAAAGCCAGGTAACAGACCTCGCGCCGCAGGCTGCGGGCTGGGACTGCTTTTTATGCTTGCACAACTGCTGAGCGCCTGTGCTGCGCCTGAAAGTATTTCCAGCACACCCACCTCACCCAACCAACCGGTTTTCCCAACCGCTGAAGCCCTTTTTACCGGATTGCCTACCCGCCCGCCTTACAACCCGGGTCAGCTGGTCGATTACACCGCCCAGACTGGCGACAGCCTGCCAGCCCTGGCGGCCCGTTTTAATACCAGCGTGACCGAAATTCTGAAAGCCAACCCTATCATCCCCCAGAGCGCCAGCAGCATGCCACCTGGCATGCCGATGAAGATCCCCATTTACTACCTGCCATTGTGGAGCACGTCTTACCAGATCATCCCGGACAGCCTGTTCCCAGACGGACCGGCCCAGTTGGATTTTGATATCGCCGGCTTTATCAACTCGCAGCCTGGCTGGTTGAAGAACTACCGCGGGCAGCTGAGTGATGGCACTTACAGCGCCGCCGACATTATCCGGCAGGTGGCCAACAACTTCAGCGTCAGCCCACGCCTGCAGCTGGCCCTGCTGGAATACTTCGGACAGGCTCTCAGCAACCCGCTCAAACCCGATACAACTTACGTGCTCGGTTACCATGAAGAGTTTCACAAGGAAGTTTACCTGCAGCTGGTCTGGATGGCCAATATCCTCAACAACGGCTATTACGGCTGGCGTCAAGGCAGCCTGACCGAATTCGAGAGCCCGGATACGCGCATCCAACGCCCCGATCCCTGGCAAAATGCTGCCACGGTAGCCTTGCAATATGCCTTCTCGCGCCTGTATTCCGCGCCCACGCTTGACCAGATGATCGGCCCGGGTGGCATAGCTCAAACTTATGCGCATTTATTTGGTGATCCGTGGCAAAACGTCAAACCCCACATCCCTGGCAGCCTGGCTCAACCAGAATTCATCCTGCCCTTTGAACCCGGTTGGGGTTGGACATTAACCGGCGGTCCACATACCGGTTGGGGCAAAGGCCAGCCCTATGCCGCCATCGATTTTGCCCCAAATGGCGTCTCAGCCTGTGGCAGCTCGGAGGCCTGGGTCACCGCCATGGCCCCAGGGGTGATTGCGCGCTCAGAGCCAGGAATGGTGATGCTTGACCTGGATGGGGATGGCCACGAACAAACCGGTTGGGATATTTTCTACCTGCACCTGGCCAGTATTGACCGCATCGCCGCCGGTAAAACGGTCAAAACCGGTGACCGGCTCGGTCATGCATCCTGCGAGGGCGGTGAAACGACCGGCACGCATGTGCACATTGCCCGTAAATATAACGGTGAGTGGATATTGGCAGACAGCCCCGTGCCCTTTAACATGGAAGGTTGGATCGTTCGCAATGGCTCTGAGGCTTATCTGGGCAGCATGGTGCGTTTCTCGCAAACGGTCACGGCTTCGATCGATTCGGAGGGTAAATCCTTTATCAAGTCTGACCGCTAAACCAATCACGTAATTTTGCCAATCAGCTGGTTCTGCGCGTTCCGATCTGGGCCGCCAGAATATAGGCTGATATCAAAGACCGCAGCCTGGGAACATAATCAGGCTGCGGTCTTTGATATGGCTTTTGGATCGCCGAAGGTTTAGTGGATCAATCTTAGACCAGCGGGCAGATGCCGCTCTTAACCAGGCCGGCGCCGTCCTCATAAATCTCATAGACCAGCTCCATTGGGAAAGCCTTTGAAAGCATGGCCTGGGCCGGACAGTATTTTGTGGCCGAGAGCTGGATGGCACGCACCAGGGCGGCTTCGTCCAGTCCGCGCCCGCTGACATGATACAGGATGCGGGCCTGGGTGAAAACATGCGGATGGGTTTCGGGCTGGCTGGCCTGGACCTGCACTTCAAAACTGGTTACCAGCTGCTGCTTCTTGCGCAGAATCGAGATAACATCCATGGCGGTACAACCCGCCAGGCTGACCGCCATCAATTCCAGCGGTCGGAAACCATCATCCTGGCCGCCCACAGAGGAGTCACTTCCGAGCGGTACGTTGAAACCAGATCCGGCAGTACCGGTAAAACTCATGCCCTGGCTCCAGGTTACTTTTGCATCCATGTTTTGCTCCTGGTATAAAAATTCTATTGCTGGATTAACGGTGTAACGAATTTTTCCAGCGTGCTGCGGCTAATGGGGCCGCTCCAGCTCAAGCGCACCCGTCCGGTGCGGTCAATCACAAACGAGGAGGGCAGCACTTCGGTCTTGAAAGCTGTCGTCGCCACCCATTTTAAGTCAGGCCAGACTGGAAAAT
>CAZLJB010000024.1:0-10288 GCA_964559195.1 uncultured Anaerolinea sp.
ACCGGTATAAGTGTACAAATAACCAAAGTTGTTGCGATCCTGGGTATTCATCAAGAACAGGAAGCCACCATCCCAGTCAAAATCTGGCAGGACGGGCCGGCTGCTGTAGCCCTCGGGGCTGAAGCGCGTACCAGGAAATTCGTCCTGGGTGCTCAGCTTGGTTGGGTCGCAGCGGCTGATATCCGTGATACGGATCAAGTCGGCGGGTTTTCCGGCAGCATCACCACCTTCAAATAACCAGGCCACAGTTTTTTCATCCTTGCCCCAGCGGAAAATCTTGAGGTGAATAGCCGCCAGGGTGCTGCCGGTATAGCTGAGGCAACCATTCATTGCGATCAAACCATCCCGCCCGCGAGCTTTTTTGAGTTTGGCAATGTCAAAGGGCACAATGTACATTTCGCGATTGAGCGAAATGGCGACCTGCTTGCCATCCGGCGAAATCCGAAATTCATCCAGTAGTTTGGCAAACGGGAAGGATAAGATGGTGTCAAATTGACCACTATCGGCATCGATGCTGTTGACATTGGTGCCACTGATGAAAACCAGGCTGTTGGTGTTGGGTATCCACTGCAGGTTGGTTTTGGGGGCTTTGTCGCTGGTCAGCGCCCGCAGTTTCGACCCATCGACGTTCATCAACCAGACTTCGTTGGAGGCGATAAAGGCGATCTTATCCACGCCGCCGGGCGCAGAAACCGGAACAGCCGGACCTGAGGGCGGGGGAACTGTGGGAGCATCGGTGGCGGGTGGCAGCGTGGCGACCGCCTGGCTGGTTGGCTCAACTGTCAGGGTGGGTTCAGTTGTGGCGATAGGGGCCGAGGTCTCAGTCAAAGCAAGCGTGACCGGCTGAGTGGGTGGCAGAACAACGACTGTCTTGGCACACCAGGGTGGCATGGGCCAGGGACCGCTGGGCGGGCAGATGTTGAGAACGCCCATTCCGACCACCACCAGCAGGCAGAAACCCAGGAAGCCGCCGATCAGGATGATGGGCAGGTAGACTTTCACAGGGCTGGGTGCCATGGTACCGGGTTGGGCGATGCGGGTTTGGCCGGCTGCCTGGCCCGGGCGGGCAGCATTGATACGGGTGGCAGCAAAGGAAGCGGTTTTGATGGCTACTTCCGCACTTTGGCCATTGGCGACTGCGGAAAGGGCAATGCTTAATTCACCGGCGCTGGAAAAGCGCTCGGCGGGGTTTTTTGCCATGGCTTTTTCGATGACGGCTTCGATGGCGACCGGCAGGTTAGGTGTTTTATCCAGGATGTGTGGGATCGGATCGGTAATTTGTTTGACAACCACTGCCATGGGCGTGGTAGCCTGGTAGGGTTGGGTGCCTGAGAGCATTTCGAAAATGATGACACCCAGGGCGTAAACATCGCTGCGCCCGTCCACCTGTTCACCCTGGGCTTGTTCCGGACTCATATAGGCAGGGGTGCCAATGATGGCGCCTCCGGTCACAGTGGCATTCTGGGATTGGGTCATCTTGGCGATGCCAAAATCAGAGATGAAAGGCTCGCCGGTGCGGTCAAACAGGATGTTGCCTGGTTTAAGATCCCGGTGGACAATCCCCTTGGAATGGGCTTCGTCCAGGGCGGGACACAGTCTTTCGAAAATTTTTGCGGTGGCTGCCAGACTCAGTGAGCCCCTGGCAATTGTATCCGCCAGTGAACCGCCAGTCATGCAGCGCATGACGAAAAATGGCTGTCCATCTTCGTCGCCGACGTCATAGACCGGCACGATGGCTTGATGCTCCAGCGCGGCAATGGTCTTGGCCTCACGTTCGAAGCGGACCCTGAACTGCGGATCATGCAGCAGTTCACGGGGTAAGACCTTAATGGCCACTTCGCGTTCAAAGCGCGGATCGTAAGCTTTATACACGGTGGCCATCCCGCCGCGTCCAAGCTCTGATTTTATTTCGTAACGCCCAATTTTTTGTTGAGTCATGAGATGTATTTTAGCACTAAAGGTAAAAAAAGAATTAAGATGAATATACTCCGGATGAAAGTCATTCAATTATTTCGGGCTTTGAAATCATTTTACAATTTACTTGTTTGGAAAGCAAGTAAGTTCGGAATTGCATGCAAGTTTGGTACTTTGGGTTTCCTTCCCACCCGGAACCATCTTGTCTTCCGCGCGCTGGAGGAAATGGGCGTGTCGAAATAACTTTTACGGACAGCTGTAATCCCCGTCAGTCAGGGCTGTGGGTATGAGTTTTGGACTGCCAGGTTATTGAAAAGGTTTGGTGCGTAAATTTGTTCTCGTTCAACTGGCAATTGAAGTATAATTTTAAAGTTGGCTCCGGTAGTTCAATGGATAGAACAGGGCACTCCTAAGGCTCAGACGTGGGTTCGATTCCCACCTGGGGCACCATCAAATCCCGCTCAGTATTGAGCGGGATTTTGGATTCCTGGCGCGCAAGGATAGGTTTGTTGGTCTTTACTGCCCGCTCAGCTTGAAGCGTGTGACAATGGATTGGAGCGAGGCGGCCATCTCTGCCAGGGATTGAGCGCTGGCATTGACCTCTTCCACTTGGGCGCTCATTTGCTCTGCTGACGCGCTGACCTCTTCTCTGGATGCGCTGCTTTCCTCGCTGATGCTGGCGATGGTTTCAATCGCGCGAGTCACTTCGTTTGCGCCAGCGGCCATTTCTTCGGTCGAGGCGGTGTTTTCTTCGATGACCGCCGAGACCAGTTCATTGGCGGCGGATCGCATTTGTAACACTCCTGCACTGGCTTGCTCGGATTGTTTGTAAACAGCTTCGGCTACTTCCAGGATGTTGGCCAGGGTTTCACCGGCCGAATTGGCCAGCTTGACGCCGGTTTCAACTTCACTGGCACCATCTTGCATGGCCGAAACGGCTTCAGCAACGGTTTTTTGAATTTCTCTGATCAGACCGCCAATTTCCCGGGTGGCAATACTCGATCTTTCCGCCAGTTTGCGAACTTCATCGGCGACCACTGCAAAACCCTTGCCGTGTTCACCGGCCCGCGCGGCTTCAATAGCCGCATTCAATGCCAGCAAGTTGGTTTGCGAGGCGATGTCATCGATGGTTTCAATAATCACGCCGATTTGTTCAGAGCGGGTGCCCATTTCCTGCACTTTTTTGGCCGAAAGTCCGACCTTCGATTTAATGTTTTGCATACCCTTGATGGTCTCTTCAACAGTTTTTGTGCCGGCCCGGGCGGCTTTGGTGGCCTGGCCTGAATCCTTTGTGACAGACTCGGCATTTCCGGCGACTTGCTGGATGTGTTCATTTTAATTGGGCTGTGAAGGTGGATGCCCTGGTGATGCCGGAAGCCTGTTCCTGGGCGCCGGCGGCTACCTGGCCAACGGCATCTTTTAACCCGGAAATCATGTTCACGAATGCCTGTCCTACTTCATCCTTGGCTGATTTGCAGGGAAACAATTTGGTGGGTGGCACTAAAAACAAACCCTCCCAGTTTTATTCTGGGAGGGGGATTGTCCAATGGGGAATTGCGAGTATGGCGGGTTTAGCTGGCGCTGATCTTTAGCAAGGCTTCTTTCAGCTTTTGAACCTCATCCAGTGTATTGTAGTGAACCGCCCCGACACGCACCATGCCGCCCTTATCTTCAATGCCCAGGCGTTCGGTGACATTAATGGCGTAATAATTGCCATCCCAAACATAAATCCCATGTTCGTTTAATTTTTCGGCCACCTGACGCGGGCTGAAACCTTGCAGGCGGAAAGAGAAGGTTGCCACACGCTGATCCATCTTTTGCAAATCAGTCTGTCCGTAGATTTCCAGACCAGGCACGGCTTGCAGCGCGGCCAGCAGAGCGAGGTTTAATTCATATTCATAGCCACGCAGAGCCGTCAGGCCTTTTTTGAGATCCAGGCGGCGGCCGGAATAGCCTTCCCGGGCCAGGACAGCCTCGTAATCCGCGCCGAACTGCTGGCCGAGCCATGCAAAGTATTCGACAGCGCCCAGTACCCCGGCAATGCCTTCATGGTTTTGGGTGCCGGTTTCGAATTTGTATGGCAGCCGGTTGGAAGCCGGGCGTACTTTATAGGCAAATAATTCTTCCAGATGGGCGCGTTTGCCATACAGGATGCCGGAATGGGTTCCGAAAAACTTGTAGGCTGAGGAGACCAGGAAATCACAATCCAATTTCTGCACATCGATCGGCCCGTGAGCGGCATACTGGACTGCATCCACGTAAACCTGGGTGCCAACCGCATGCGCCATCTTAATGATTTCGGGCAGGGGGTTAATGGTTCCCAACGCGTTGGAGGCATAACCGACTGCCAGGAGGCGTGGTTTGCGGGCGAGAGCCTGCTGCAATTCGTCTAATTTCAGGGTACCATCTTCAACATCAAAACCAACCCAATTGACCTTGACTCCACGATCCTGGGCGGCGAGCACCCAGGGGGTCACATTTGCATCGTGATCCAGCCGTGTGACTACAATTTCATCCCCTGGGTTCCAGTTGCGGGAAATGGAGCGGCTAATGTGCAAGGTCAGGGTGGTCATGTTGGCGCCAAAGACAATTTCATCTGCGCTGGGGGCGTTATAAAAATCAGCCATGGCCTGGTGGGCGTCTTCCAGGACGGCATCTGAAGCAATGCTGGTGGCAAAAGCGCCTTCATGGTTTGCGTTACATTCCAGCAGGTAGTGATTGATACGCTCGAGAGACTGCCTGGCGATTTGCGTGCCACCCGGGTTGTCGAGGAAAACTGCGGGTCGGTTGAGGGATGGAAATTGACTGCGAACAACGGAAAGGTCCAGCGACATGTGAATCCTCCAAAAAAGAATTTAGGCGATCAGCCAATCATAACATTACTTTTCGTGGGCAGGCTCAGGGTGGTGCGTTTTGGCTGCAAGGCTCATACTGATTTTAATATAAGGGGGTGTAATTCGGACGCGAGATAGAGGCGGATTGATATGAAAAATAAATTGAATTTTGGAGTTAATCGCACTATACTTAAGAAAGATCTTATTCATCAGGAGGAAATATGTTTGGGAATATACTGCTTGCTGTAGATGGTTCCGAGCATGCCTTGAAATCTGCCAAAATGGCGGGTGACCTGGCACGCACAATGAAGGCTGAGACAGTACGCGTCATCGTGGTTTACAACAATATCCCCTCATATTTGGGGGAACCAAACATGCAGGCTGCCATTGATGCCCGTTTGCAGGATGCCAATCATATATTGATTGCCGCGGTCGATGCGATCGGCAATATCGCAGCTGAAATTCATTCTGAATTGATCGAAGGTTCACCGGCCGAGGCCATCCTGGCTGTGGCTACTGTTCGCAATGTAGACCTGATCGTAATGGGCTCACGCGGCAGTGGCACGCTGGCAGGTTTGCTGCTGGGCAGCACCAGCCACAAAGTGGTCAGCCATGCGCCCTGCCCGGTGCTGGTGGTGCGCTAGATCAAGCCTGGGCACGGGCCAGCACTTCGGCTGCGGCCAGCTCCTGTGGTGTATTGACATTAGAAAAAGCCAGGTTGTGTGGGTCGTGCCGGCGGCATTCGTCCGGCGACATGGCCCGTACCTTGACCTTTGAAAACCAGGAAATCAACTTCCACTGGTCGTTATCCAGCGCCCATTGCACGGCAGGCAGGCAGGCTTCGCGCCGGTAGATGGCGTGTAAGGGCTCGTAGCCGTCTGGCGTCAGTGGAACAGCCAGGTCAGCGGCTTCTTCTTGCAGCAGGCGGGCCTGGAAAGCGAGCAAGGCCGGGCTGGCAAAAGGCATATCGCAGGCCACTACAGCTACGAGTGGCTGAGTGGCGTGGGTGAGCGCAGTAAAGAGCCCGCCCAACGCGCCTCGCCCGGGTCTTTCATCTGTGAAGAGCGGCAGCCGCAGGAATTGGTAAGCGTCAGGCTGGTTGGTGGTGATGAAAAATTCGTCCGCCAATGGTGCAAGGCGAGTAATAATGCGTTCGATTAAAGGCCGCCCTAGAAAGGGCAGCAGGGCTTTGTCCTGTCCCATGCGACGCGATTCGCCACCTGCCTGGATCACAATAGTTAACATGCCCTGATTATAATTGAGTCAGCCGCGAAAGCGGTTGCTCAAGTTTTGAACTTGAACAAATGAAAGGAAAGATGTTTGGGGTGTTTTTCTGACGCGAAGCGTCAGAAAAACACCCCAAACCCCTACGATAAAGCCAGACTGAGAATTGCTGGAGCAACATGGCCGGAATTGCAAATGTTTTGGATGGGCTAACAAGCGCGGGGGATTTGTACGAAAAACTACCCGGGCAGGCTGTGCGCTGCCTGGCCTGTGCCCATCGCTGCAGAATTCAGCCGGGTAAGCGCGGCATCTGCCAGGTGCGTTTTAATTCGGATGGGGAATTGCGGGTGCCCTGGGGCTATGTGGCTGCCCTGCAGGCCGACCCGATTGAGAAGAAACCATTCTCGCATTTTTTACCTGGCTCCATTGCGCTGACATTTGGCATGCTGGGCTGTGATTTTCATTGTGGCTACTGCCAGAATTGGCTGACCTCGCAGGCGCTGCGTGATCCCGCCAGCCAGGCTGCCGTGAACCTGGTGCGGCAGATCAGCCCGTCAGAAATAATTCGTGCTGCCGGCAAGGTGCGCGCGGATGTAATTGTGTCCTCTTATAATGAACCCCTGATCAGCAGTGAATGGGCGGTGGCGGTTTTTAAGGAAGCCCGGCAGGCCGGGCTGCAATGCGCTTTTGTTTCCAACGGGAATGCCACCCCGCAAGCCTTGGAATATCTACGCCCGTATCTCTCGGCGTACAAAGTCGATTTGAAGTCGATGCAGGCCAAAAATTACCGCAGCCTGGGAGGCGTGCTGAATAATGTGCTGGATACCATCCAGCTGGCGCACAAGCTGGGTTTGTGGGTGGAGGTCGTGAGCCTGTTGGTGCCCGGTTTTAATGACAGCACCGAAGAGTTATTTGAGATGGCGCGCTTCTTGCATTCGGTCTCGCCGGATATTCCCTGGCATGTAACCGCCTTCCATCCGGACTATAAAATGACTGCCCCCAACCATACCCCGTCTGAGACTTTGGTGCGCGCGGCAGAGATTGGCAGGGAAGCCGGTCTGCAGTTTGTCTATGCCGGGAACTTGCCCGGGCGGGTGGAAGAATATGAAGATACCCACTGCCCGCAGTGCAACAGAACCCTGGTGCGCCGGCGGGGATACATGCTGCAGGATTACAGCATCAGTGCGTTGGGCACCTGCCCGGGTTGTGGGACCAAAATAGCGGGAATTTGGCCGGAAAATCCGGGGCAAATCAGGATTAATGCCGAAAGAATCCCAAGAAGTCTATATTAATGTCGAAAAGATGCTGTATAATCTACCAACATCCAAAAAGGATGTGTGGTGGAGAACCTGAAATTCCTGATGTCCCTGATATTCACTCCACCGGCCAACCCCCATTTCTCTCAGGAGGAGAAAATATGAAACGTACTTTTTATTTAGTGCTGTCCATGTTAGTTCTGGCAAGCATGCTTCTCTCCGCTTGCGGTGCTCCAGCTGAAGCAACCGAAGAAGTAAAAGCAACAGTTGCTCCGGCTGCCCCTGCTGCCCCGGCTGCGACTGAAGCCCCTGCTGCCCCGGCTGCCACTGCTGTCCCCGCGGCCCCCGCTTTTGTAGGCGAGAAACTTGTTGCTCCCGATTGCAATTATGGTGGCAATATCAAGTCGATCGAAGCGACTGATCAATACACAGTCACCTTCAATTTCTGCGCCGCTGACCCTGCCTTCATTTCTAAGATTGCCTCCGTTGAAGCTTTCGATATCTACAGCGAAGCCAACGTGAAGGCGACCGGCGGCGATGTGGCTAAGATCAACGAGAACCCGATTGGTTCCGGCCCTTACATTGTTAAGGAATGGGTTCGTGGCGATCATATTACTTTCGCTCCGAATCCCACTTACTTCGGTGACAAAGCTGCCAATAGCACTTTCACCTTGAAGTGGAACAAGGAAGCTGCTGCTCGCTTGCTCGATCTGCAGGCTGGCAACACCACCGGTATCGTTGAAGTCACTGCTGATGACATGGCCAGCATCAAGGCTGATGCCAACCTGGCGCTGGTTCCTCGAAAGCTGAACGACTTCCTGTACATGGGTATCAATAACACTTTCGCCCCCTTCGACAACGAAAAAGTTCGCCAGGCTTTTGCCATGGCGATTGACAAGCAGAAAATCGTTGACGACTTCTATGCCCCCGGTTCCGTGGCCGCCACACAGTTCGTTCAGGAAGGTGTGCAGCCTGGTTATACCAAGGGCTATAAGGGTACCACTTACGATCCGGCTATGGCCAAGCAGATGTTGACGGATGCCAAGTTTGACTTCAGCAAGGAATATACCCTTTCCTATGCCGAGCGCACCCGCCCGTACTTCCCACAGCCGACTAAGATCGTACAGGCTATCCAGGCGCAGTTCGCCACGATTGGTGTCAAAATCAAGCTCGAACAGCAAGAATGGGCCAAGTATCTGCCCGAGGTTCAGGCCGGCAAGAAAGAACTCTTCATGCTCGGTTGGGGTGAAGACTATCCTGATGCGACTGACTGGTACGATGTCTTCCTGGCTGGTACCAGCAAGAACTTTGGTACTCCTTACGCGGATATGCCCCCATTGATCAAACAGGCTGCCACACTGGGTGACCCGGCTGCCCGCCAGAAGATCTATGATCAACTCAACGTGTTGTATGATCAGCACGTCCCGATGGTCGTGATTGCCCACGGTACCACCAACCTGGCATTCCTGGCTTCTGCCCAGAATGTAGTGGTTGGTCCATACAACGAAAACTTCCCGTATATGAAAACAACCGATGGGAATGTGGTCTTTGAGCAGGACGGCGAACCCGTCTCGATGATGTGTGCCGATGAGACCGACGGCAATTCCTTCCGCGCTTGCGAACTGGTCTTCAGTAAGCTCTATCGCTTCGAATGGGGCACCGCCAATCCAGTGCCTGATCTGGCTGAAAAGTGCGTTGGTAATGCTGATGCCACTTCCTACACCTGCACCCTCAAAAAGGGCGTAACCTTCTCCGATGGCTCTGCTTTCTCTGCCAACGATGTGGTTGCCAGCTTCAGCGCAGGCTATGACTATAAGAGCCCGCTGCGTAAGGGTAATACCGGCACCTACCAGTACTTCAAGGATCTCCTGGGCGGCAAGGTTATTAACCAGCCCGCTCCGTAAACAGTAATTTCTTAAGCATGAATGGGGCAAGGAAAACCTTGCCCCATTTTATTTCATTAATTATTCTTCTGGAGGCCGGATGTTACAATTTTTAGTCCGAAGATTGTTATTGGTCTTGCCAGTTCTGGTGGGGATTTTGTTGGTCACTTTTGTGATTACCCGGTTGATTCCAGGTGATCCATGTTTTGTTATGCTTGGTGAAAAGGCAACAGTCGAATCCTGTAAAGACTTTAATGTTCGTTTCGGATTGGATAAAAGTATTCCCGAACAATTTGTTCGCTATGTTGCCAATCTCGCGCAAGGTGATTTTGGTAACTCACTCAAGGATCACCGGCCGATCACGACGGTCATTTCGGAACGTCTGCCCATGACCATCGAGTTGACCATCCTGGCCATGCTTTTTTCATCATCAATTGGAATTATTCTGGGCGTGGTTGCCGCGCTCAACCGTAATAGTTTTATCGACACCCTGACCATGCTGGGTGCCAACATGGGCGTCAGTATGCCGATCTTCTGGTTGGGGCTCCTTCTGGCGTATTTCTTTGCGTTGGTGATGAAGGGGACTCCTTTTCAATTGCCTCCAACCGGGCGTTTATCTGCAGCCATGTCGATGGTGCCGCTCGCCAAAGCCTGGGGAATTACCGCTCCGAGCGGGGTTCCAGGGTTTTTCCTGGCGCTGATTTCAAATTCAGCCATCCTGAATGGTATATTAACTGGTAATTACAAGCTGACCCTGGATGCACTCAAGCACCTGATCCTGCCCGCCCTGGCGGTTGGCACGATTTCCTTGTCTGTGGTTGCGCGCATGACGCGTTCGGCTTTGTTGGAAGTGCTTGGACAGGATTACATCCGTACCGCGCGCGCCAAGGGCTTGAAGTATGCGCTCGTGATCCGCAGACATGCCCTGCGGAATGCGCTGATCCCGATTGTGACCATCATTGGCATTCAGACCGGTGGTTTGCTTTCCGGCGCGGTGCTGACCGAAACGATCTTCTCTTTACCTGGGGTTGGTTCGCGGCTGGTTGAAGCCATTTTGGGACGCGATTACCCGGTTGTGCAGGGTTTCTCGGTGGTGGTCGCGTTGATTTTCGTTTTTTCAAATCTTATCGTGGATGCTTCGTATGCCTACCTGGATCCGCGCGTCAGGGTGAAATAA
>CAZLJB010000024.1:10388-15891 GCA_964559195.1 uncultured Anaerolinea sp.
TCTTATCGTGGATGCTTCGTATGCCTACCTGGATCCGCGCGTCAGGGTGAAATAACATGAGCGAAAATAACGTTCCGATAATTTCTGCAGATGCAATGCGCGAGCGCGACAACCCTTATGTGATCATGGGACGGCGCATTCTCCAACATCGCTCGGCACAATTGGGCATGATTCTGCTTGGGATTCTGATATTGTGCGCAATTTTTGCGAATCAGATCGCGCCATTTGACCCGCTCATCCAGCTAGCTGATGTTAAACGTCGTTCGACTCCTTGCATACACCTGTTGGGTTGTCCGGCCTCCCAACCCGAACATATTATGGGGATTGACGGCAACAGTCGTGATTTGTTCTCCCGCATCATATTTGGGTCACGACTTTCCTTACAGATAGGAATTTCGACCGTCACTTTTGCCATCCTGATTGGCGGTGTGTTGGGCGCGGTGGCCGGGTTTGTGGGCGGCTGGCTGGATGATCTGATCATGCGTACGCTGGATATTCTGATGGCCTTCCCGAGCCTGCTGTTGGCGATTGCGATTGTCTCTGTACTCGGGCCGGGTTTGATCAACGCCTTGTTGGCGATCGCGATTGTGGATATTCCCATCTTTGCGCGCGTGGTGCGCGCCAGCGTGCTGTCGGTCAAGGAGCTGGATTACGTGATGGCTTCCCGGGCCCAGGGGGCTTCGGAATTGCGCGTGTTGATCACACGCATTCTCCCGAATGCACTGACTCCCCTGATCGTCCAGGGCACGTTGGGAATTGCCTCGGCTATTTTAAGCGCTGCCGCGCTTTCTTTCCTGGGGCTTGGCGCGGAATTTCCGACACCCGAGTGGGGCTTGATGCTGGGCGAGGAGCGCAACAGTGTTTTCAATGCGCCTTTCCTGGTGTTTTTCCCGGGTCTGGCCATCATGATTACGGTGCTTTCGTTCAACCTGATTGGCGATGGCCTGCGTGATGTTTTGGATCCACGCCTGGTGCACGGCGGATAGTAGTCTGGCGTTTGATATGAAAATAAGCATGGGGCGACCATTTCGGTCGCCCCATGCTTTATCAGGGGTATTCGAACGTTTTTTGACCACGAACCACACGAACTGCACGAAATTACTATCACCTCATGTGGTGAAACCCGGGGGTTGGTTGGCTTTTGGCATGCTGATCGCTGACCTGATTTGCAGGAAAAGCAAGAGAGTTTCGGATGTTTGCCCAGCAGATGGTGTTTTTCGCTATGATTTGGCGAAAAACACCACAAAAAATAATTAAATTATCGTACCTCGTGGCAGGCGACATGATGGCCGGGGGTCACTTCGCGCCATTCAGGCACTTGTTCGGCACAGCGTGGTTTGGCAATCGGACAACGCGGGTGAAAGCGGCAGCCGGTGGGTGGGTTGAGCGGGCTGGGCACATCGCCGGTCAGAATGGTGCGTTGGCGAGCTCGGTCTCGGCGTGGGTCAGGGATGGGTACAGCCGAGAGCAGGGCCTGGGTATAGGGGTGCAGTGGATTTTCATACAGTTCATCGCGATCTGCCAGCTCGGCCATGACACCCAGGTACATCACCACCACGCGATCACAGATATGCCGTACCATGCTCAGATCGTGGGCAATAAACAGATAGGTCAAACCCAATTTGTCCTGCAGGCTTTCGAGCAGGTTGACAACCTGGGCCTGGATCGAAACATCCAGGGCGGAGATGGGTTCATCGCAGACGATGAAGCGCGGTTCGGAAGCCAGGGCACGGGCTACGCCGATGCGTTGGCGCTGCCCGCCAGAAAATTCATGCGGAAAACGGTTGATATGGCGGGCGTTTAATCCGACCAGTTCGAGCAATTCCTTGACGCGTTCATCGCGCTCGCGAGCGTTAACCAGCATGCGGTGCACCCGCAGCGGTTCACTGACGATTGAATTGACTGTCCAGCGTGGGTTGAGAGAGGCATACGGATCCTGGAAGATCATCTGTGCTTTGCGCCGGATGGTCTGCATTTCGCTGCCTCGGGCAGTCTGGACGCAGTGAGAATCGATATAAACCTTGCCTGAAGTGGCCGGGTACAACCCCAGCAGCGTGCGACCGGCGGTGGTTTTTCCACAGCCGCTTTCGCCTACCATACCCAGGGTTTCACCAGCTTGAATATCGAAGGAAAGATTATCCACCGCGCGCACGGCGCCCACCACGCGCTGGATGATGACGCCGCGCGTGACAGGGAAGTGTTTGGTAAGGTTTTCAACGCGCACCAGGGTATTGGGTGTTGTCATCGCGGGCCTCCAGTTTGGACGTTCACCCAGCAGGCGATTTTGTGAGAGGAACGTATTTCGTTCAGGGCCGGGTTTTCCTGGATGCATTTTTCAATTACATATTCACAGCGCGGTGCGAACGGACAACCGCGCGGTTCCACCAGCAAATTGGGTGGGGCCCCGCGAATGGATTTAAGGCTTTGCCCACGGCGGCGATCAGCGCGCGGCAGCGCAGCCATGAGCGCCAGGGTGTATGGGTGCAAAGGAGATTCATACAGCTCAAACACCTCGGCTTCTTCCACGATAAAACCGGCGTACATGACGATCACGCGGTCTGCCATGCCAGCCACCACACCCAGATCATGGGTGATCCAGATGATGGCCATGCCAAGTTCCTGTTTGAGGCGTTTAACTAATTCAATGATCTGGGCCTGGATCGTGACGTCCAGGGCGGTGGTGGGTTCGTCCGCGATCAGCAAATCCGGGGCACAGGCCAGGGCCATGGCGATCATGACGCGCTGGCGCATGCCGCCGGAAAACTGGTGTGGAAATTCTCCCAGCCGGTTGGCGGCATCCGGGATGCCGACCCAATCGAGCAGTTCCGTGGCGCGCGTGCGGGCCTGGGCAGCATCCATGCTGGTGTGGGTCCGCAGGGTTTCGGTGATCTGCCGGCCAATGCTCAGGACGGGATTGAGGCTGGTCATGGGGTCCTGGAAGACCATCGCAATTTCCCTGCCACGCACCTTTTCCATGTTTTCTTCGCTTAATTGGAGTAGATCCTGGTTGGAATAAATGACCTGCCCGCTGACGATCTGGCCGGGCGGAATGGGAATCAGGCGCAGGATTGAGAGCATGGTGACGGATTTTCCGCAGCCGCTTTCGCCCACCACTGCCAGGGTTTCGCCCTCGGCCACCTCAAAGGAGACGGAATTGACAGCGTAAACGGTACCTTCCGGAGTATGAAAGCGGGTCTTCAGGTCTTTAACTGAAAGGATGGTATGGCTGGCAGGCATGGTTAAGCCGTCCGGCTGCGAGGATCGAGGGCGTCGCGCAGACCATCCCCCAGGAAGTTAATGCTCAGGACGACCAGCACGATCAAAATACCCGGGAAAAACCAGAGCCAGTAGGCTTTTTCGATGTAGTTATAAGCCCCTTCCAGCATGTTGCCCCAGGTGGCGGTGGGGGCGCGCACCCCCAGTCCCAAAAAGCTGATGTAAGCTTCGAGCGAGATGGCATTGGCCACACCCAGGGTGGCTGAGACGACAATCGGTGCGATGCAGTTGGGCAGGATGTGCTTGAAGATAATCTCCCAGGCCGGGGTGCCGGTGGCGCGGGCTGCCAGCACGAATTCACGTTCCTTGATCGATAAAAATTCCGCCCGGACGATGCGCGCCAGGTAGGGCCAGCTGGTCAGCCCGATGATCAGGATGATTACCACTACGCTGCCGCTGTAGATGCGGCCAAACAACTGCAGGTTGGGGACGTTGCCTGCAAAAAACTTTGACATGATGATCAGCAGCAGGATTTGGGGAATATTGAGCATGGCTTCGGTGAAACGCATGGATATATTATCAACCCAACCGCCATAATAACCGGCCAGGGCACCGATCAGGATGCCGAGCAGCACCTCAACCGTAGCGGCGGTCAGGCCGATCAGCATTGAAATCTGCCCGCCGTAGATGGTACGGGCCAGGATATCGCGCCCGACGGTGTCGGTGCCGAAGGGGTGAGCCGCTACCGGTTCATCCAGGCGCAGGCTGGTATTGGTACGGTTGGCGTATTGCTCGCTGACGAAGAAGCCACCTCCGAAGGAATAGACGATCAGCAGGAGCAGGATGATCACGCCAAACAGGGCCATTTTATGACGCAAAAAGCGGCGCCAGGTGAGATCGGCGATGGAAAGGGGTGGTGGTTCGACTTCTTCGATAATTAATTGGGCAACGGCAGAGTGGTTTTCGTTCATGCTGGGTCAGGTCCGATCGTTAAACTTTGATGATCAATTACGAATAGCGCCTGGAATGATGCAGGTGTGTTCCGTAACTTGCGGGCTGGTTAGTTGAATCGAATCCTGGGATCAAGCCAGGCATAGAGCACATCGGTGATAATCTGAAAAACGACCACCGCCGCGGCAATCAACATCAGGATACCCATTACCACCGGGGTGTCCCCACGTTCAACATGGTCAAGGAACAGGCGCCCCATGCCAGGCCAGGCAAAAATACGTTCGGTAACGACAGCCCCACCCAGCAGGAGTGGCAGGTCAAGCCCGACGATGGTGACGATTGGCAGAGCCGCATTTTTTAGGGCGTGGATGAAAGTGATTTCGCGTTTGGGCAGGCCTTTGGAGCGCGCGGTGCGGATGTAATCCTGTCCGAGCACTTCCAACATGGTGCTGCGCACATAGCGGCTGTAGGCGGCGAAACTGATGAAGGCGATGCTGAAGACCGGCAGGATCATGTGCCAGATGATCTGACCGGGGGTCTGTCCAACTTTTGGATCAAACATCCCGACCGCCGGCAGGTAAGGCAAGCCCCAACGTTTGAAGTAGACTGAAAAAATATAGATGCTGGAAAGTGCAATAAAGAAGATCGGCATGGAATAACCGACAAATGAGACCCCGGTCATGATGTTATCGAGCAAAGAGTACTGCCTGAGGGCCGAATAGACCCCCACCAGCAGGGCGCCAAACACGATCACAATTTCTGATGTGACCATCAATAGCAGGGTGTTGGGCAGCCGATCCCAGATGACCGATGTGACGGGCTGGCCGATCTTGACCAGTGAGGTGCCAAAATCTCCACGCAGCACTCCATGGCGGGTGCCGGGTGTCTCGGCAATTCCATCTCCATCCAGATCGGTTTTGGTCCAATCGTTGCCCACCAACCAATAAATATATTGTACATAAATCGGTTTGTCGAGCCCAAGCTGGCGGGTAAGCCGTTCGCGGTCAGCGGCGCGGGTCACAGTGCGACCACCCATGGTGGCAATCGGGTCGCCGGCATTTTGCATGATCACAAATAATACCAGGCTGATAATGAATAATAAGGGCACAGCCTGCAACAGGCGCCGAATGATGTAACGGGACATCTGGGGTGGCCTCCAGGGGAAGGATGCATGCTTACCGGGTGGCAAATAGCCGCGCGTTTGCGCGGCTATTTGCCATGTTTTTAATTTATTTTAAATCCCATTCCGTGATATTGAAGAAAGGGGTCACACCCGAGATCTTGACAGATCGGAAGAGCACACGTCTGAACTCCAGTCACCTGAAGCTAGCTCGTA
>CAZLJB010000025.1:0-15695 GCA_964559195.1 uncultured Anaerolinea sp.
TTTTCAGATTTTCCCAGGTGCGG
This sequence comes from uncultured Anaerolinea sp., assembly GCA_964559195.1. GTDB lineage: Bacteria > Chloroflexota > Anaerolineae > Anaerolineales > Villigracilaceae > UBA5195. The sequence continues at coordinate 24 of CAZLJB010000025.1, forward strand.
CAGGATCATGTCGCGATCCTTGGCATCCTTGGCCTGAAAGGCAAACAGGTTGGCGCAGGAAGAAAAGATACCCCGGGGTATCTTGGAAACGGTCCGTGCCAGCAGGTGCAGGAAGACTCCATACTTGCGACCATCACGCCACATGCTCTCCTTGTCGCTATCGGACCCAGCCCCACTTGAAACACCGGATAGAACCTTGTTGGCTTCCTCGAAGAAGATATCCATAATTGGGAACCTGCTACCGGCTAGGCTCTCCAGCCGGCGTACGACCACATCCTAATAAAGTACCGTGGCCAGCAGGCTGAAACAAGTGCCGCCAGCGGGAACCGAGCGCACTTCCATCAGGTCGGCGGTGAGCAGGGTGCCGGGGGCGAGGCCGACCTTGGCGGCTACTACACTGGATGGACTGATGGTACCGTTCAGCAGGGCGATGACCAGGAAACCGATCAGGACGGCGAAGCCAATGACCATAATGGGCGAGCGTTTCTTCTTGTTTTCCATGTTCGTGATTCTCCTTTGGGCTTAAAGCAAAAAGCGACCACCTGCGCGGGAGGTCTTTGATACCCAAAGACACTGCGGTAGGTGGTCGCTTCTAAAATAATAAAGAAGGGGTGGCGACCGTTCGGCCAACGTTATTCAGTTGTGAGCAGCGAGTTTATTACAGTTTCGGATGAGGGGAAGGGGAAGTTTTTGGGTTTGAGTTTATGTCTGGTATGATTCTGATTAATTATCGAGTGGGCGTTTGACGGCCAGCCCGCCGCGCTGAAGAACGTGGGTGTAGATCATGGTAGTCTTGACATCTTTGTGGCCGAGTAACTCTTGAACTATTCTAATATCGTAGGCACTTTAGAGCAAATGAGTAGCGAAAGAATGGCGAAAAGTATGAGGGGAGACCGGTTTGTCAATTTTGGCAATGCGAGTGGCTTCTTTGACAGCCCGCTGAAGAACGGTTTCATCGAGATTATGGCGACAAGTTTGTCCTGAAATGGGGTCAACAGAACGCTGGCTGGCAGGAAAGACATATTGCCAGACCCATGCCCTGGGTGCCGAAGGGTATTTGCGATCTAGTTCGTAAGGCAAGGAGACTTCGCCAAAACCTTCTTTCAGATCCCGTTCGTGGATAACTTTGACTTTTTTTAAGTGCTCCCGAAGCACATCCATGACGCTGGCTGGTAATGGCGTAACGCGGTCGTTCTCACCTTTTCCATCTCGCACTACCACCTGGCGGGTGGCAAAATCGATATCCTTGACACGCAATCGCATACATTCCATTAATCGAAGCTCAGAACCAAAGAGAAGCTGCTGAGCCATAAGTTTTGGTGTACCCTGTATGCTTTCAATGACAGCCAAGGCTTCTTGTTTGGTGAGTACTGTGGGCAGCCGACCAGGCTGCTGAGCGCGAATCAGATCATTTTGAAGGACAAGTTCTTTTCTTAGAACATGACGATAGAGAAACAGAATTGCGCTGAGGGCCTGATTCTGTGTTGACGCAGCCACATTCCGTTCGTTAGCGAGATGTGTGAGGAAGGCTTGAATTTCAACTTCGCCCATTTCGGAAGGGTGACGTTTTCCCTGATAGAGAATAAACCGTCGTATCCAATCGACATAAGTTTGTTCAGTCCGATAGGAACAATGCATGGTGCGAAGAATTTCGCGGGTCTGGTCGAGAAGCTTTTTGGGAGCCATAAACACCTTTTCCCTCTGATAAAAGTGCTATACTTAATCACCAACCGGGGAATTTTACCCCGATTCCGTCAATCTGCAGCCTATTTCCTACATTGAATTGGGTGATTAGACTGCGCTAAAACCGTCCAAAGGTAAATAGTCTGGCAACCGATTCACGTGTTGGGCGCTTGCATTGGCAAATATTTCACGAGGAATTATGAGCATACAGTTCTATTTGGATAGCATACCAACTCCTAGCGCAGATGATATGGCAAACCTCAGAGAGTTCGCCCGACGTTATACGCTGATCTTTCTACGAAAAGGTCCTGCTTCACGCGACGACGAAAGTCGCAACGAGCGTCTCCAGATTGAGCACCTGCAACATCTGACAAAACTACAAATGGTAGGCAAGTTGGTTTTGAATGGTCCCACGCTATTGGAACATGACATTCTTGGCGTGAGTGTATACGCCGCTGATCTTGAAGAGGCACGTACCTTGGCTGAGGCTGATCCCAAAGTGAAGGCTGGATATTTGATTGTGGAAGCAATTCCATGGATGGCAGTACCAAGTCCTCAAGGTTTTAATCTATCGAAAGAGTAGTATGAAAATTAAAGGTTATTCCATACAACATGTTGTTTCTTGCTAGTTTTAAGTTGAACGCAAAACTCTTTTAGGTATACGGCAAAATTCTGCGTTCCGTGAGTGCACCCAACAAAGCGTTCTCAGAAACCCAGTCATCACGAGTGCGATTGAGATCCTCATCAGACATGTCATTTCATGCAAAATCATGTTAAACATCAATCGCAACGCTAAAAATCAATAAAAACTTCGCAGGCAGTTAAACGCAAATAAGGCGTCTTCATTTGAGGACGCTGTCCGGGGACGGTTTAAAGGTGGTGAAAATATAATGACAGCTCAAAAATTGACCAAACCTTCCGAATCGGGCAAAGTGAACGAGTACATGGCAGGCATCGCACATCCCCTTGCGGATGTGCTTGAAGCTTTAAGACAAATTATTCTAAAGACTGACCCGCAAATTGGTGAAGAAATAAAATGGAATGCGCCCACCTTTTTTTATACCGGAGAAATGCAGCCCTTTAATCCCAAAGAATACAAAAGAATCTTGATTGTGTCCAACCTGTTCAGAAAAGACTGTATCCGGCTTGTGTTTTGGGGTGCGGCAAAAGTGAATGATCCTTCCGGCTTTCTCAAAGGCGATTATACGGACGGCAGAAGGCTTGCCCTGTTTTATAACCTGAAAGATGTCGAATCGAAAGAAAAATTATTACGGGCTGTTGTCACCCAACAACTGACTCTTTTGGATAAATAATTTTGGCGAAGACTTAAACATTCACAGGATGTGTTTAATGATAGCAAAAAACAACTGGAAAAAAGGACACGGTAAACTCAGGCTTTTCGACCCGCTTATCGGCAATTGGATTACCCACGCAGACTCACCCGCCGGGACACTGGAATGCACCCGCTGTTTTAGTCGAACACTCAATGGCAAGTATGTGCACCTTTCTGCGCTATGGAAAACCCCGAGTGGAAATTATGAGGAGAGTGCTTATATCGGCGTGGATGGCGATGGCCTGGCTTTTTGGTCCTTCACCTCGGATGGCAAGCATTCTCAAGGTCACCTGGTTGATGTGACCGATGTTCACCCGCAGGCAATAGGATTTGAAGCGCAGATGCCGGCCGGCTTGGCTCGCATGGTCTATTGGCCCGATGAGGTCGACGGCTTTCACTGGGTGGTTGAATCAAAAACCCAAAAGGGTTGGAACCGCTTTGTTCACCATCACTACCACACCGCGGAGTAATCTCCACCGGGGTTCAAAATGATTTTTGAATGTACTCCGTCATTTCAGGCAATCTGCAAGAAAACACCGTCATCAAGGGTTATGAATGAACAGCCATGCCACAGGTGAATCGATGCGCAAAATTCTGGACAATATTTATCTGGCAGAATCCCGGCGCATCCTTGCCGTTCTGATCCGGCTGCTGGGTGATTTTGACCTGGTCGATGCGCAAGGCAAACTGATTTCGGAAGCAATTGGAGCAATGTCAGGGAATCATTGCGCTTTATATGCGATTGACGAAACTTTAATAACTTTTCTTAGACCGAACTTGGTTGATCCTGCCAACTTAAAATTTTGGGCAAACTTTCCAAAACCCGGAAAATATAAAGTTTGGTTTGAGTATAACTACGCAAACAGTCCGCAGCAAAGTGCGTTTATTTTGGATGTTAAATAGAAGTTGTTTGATACCAGATAGCTCCATCTGGTATCAAACAACGGTGAGATACTATTTGGTCGATTTTAGGCGAAATTAATTTTCCGCCAGTAAAACTTTTACATCAGCGGCGATGTCATCTGGAGATGCCTCGGTTGAGATAGTTTCGCGTAAAATTCCTTTTTTATCCACAACATAAGTTAGGCTAGTGTGCGTTTCGCCCGCATCAAGAACCTGTACGCCATAATCTTCCCAGGACTTCGATAATTGATCTGGTGTGCCCAACAGACCCAAAAAGGTCGGGTTGAACTTTTCCATGAAAGCCTTCATGGACCCAGGGGTATCTCTCACTGGATCTGTGCTCACCATTACAACCACAACATCTTTCGCCCCTTCGCCAACCGTAATCAACGCCTGCTTAAATTTAGCTATAGTAGCGGGACATTCATCCACGCAGTTTGAAAAACCAAAAAAAACGAGAGCGACTTTACCACGAGAATTGCTAAGTTGAAACGGTTGTCCATTCTGGTCTGTTAGATTAATATTGGCAGCTGCCACAACCGGCGACGCAACAGTACCCTTAAGCGAAGGTTTAAACACCCCGCAGGATACGGTTGACATGATGATTAATACAGTGAGCGAAGTAATTCGGCCCCAAAATCTTTTTTGATTCATAGGTATCTCCATAATGGTATGTTAAAAAAATATAACCCTCGTTTCGTCAATGACGAAGAATATGAGGCTTTAAAGTATAAATTATATCAATTTTATAAAAGTTATTCAATCAACAGTTCTTCAATTCCAAAAGAAACCATCTTCAATAAGGAATAAGTATCAAGGATCTGGTGGGAAATTTGCCCTTCTAATGCTAGAGATACTATTCCATGCACTTGCCCCCAAATTGTGACTGCGCTCAACTCAGGTGATCCAGTTCTCAAAAAATTTACAGCCTGGCAATCCTTTACGACCATGACAACCCTGGTAAATGTTCTTTGAGATATTTCAACAAAAGCCGGGTAATCGGTCCCACACTTCTCGGAAGTAATTACCCACCGGTCCGTGAAAAAGTTTTTGATATGCTGAAATCTTGTGGACCAGTAACGGGATTGTTCCATGAATACGAGTTAAAACTGGCCCAGCTTGTCAACCATTTCATGCCGGCTGTAGAAAAATTCCGGATGCTGGGCTCCGGAACCGAAGGCGTAATGGCTGCCATTCGCGCAGCTCGTGCTTATACGAAAAATATAACGAGAACCATCAACATTAAAGGGTTTGATAACTTACAAAAAGATCCCGGAATAAGAAAATATCGCTCTCTCATTCCGGGCATTATTTTCCAAAATATATGACGAAGCCTAATTGATGGAATTTTTAAGGTTTCGTCACGATGATGGTAGTCCCATTACTATCTCCGTTGGGATCATGGTTAGTGCTTGAAGTATATGTGTAACCTGAGAGAGACAGGTTGGATACTGTAAAAGTCACACTGGTTACACTGGATGACAAACTGGTTTTCGAAATTGTACAAATACCGCTTGAGTTAGTTAAACACGTGAATGTTCCGGTCGCTCCGTTTGACCATCTTCCGGTAACTGTTGTATTTGCAGCCAACTGCTCGTTAGCGAAATGGACCAGGATTGTTACTGATGCATTCCACTTCGTCCCTGATTTGCTGGTTGATTTCAAAAGGTCCCCAACATGGATTGTTTTCACCGCCGTCGGTGTAATCGTAGGAGGTAATTGAGTCGGAGTATTTGTTGGAGGCAATTGGGTTGGTGTATATGTAGGTGGCAATGCAGTCGGAGTAGCGGTTGGTGGCAATGGCGTAGGTGTGCTGGTTGCAGGTAACTGTGTTGGAGTGGAAGTGAATGTGGGGGCGTTAGCAACCCAATTAAAAGCAGAAAGCGCATCTACGCGCCCATAACCATAAGTATTATCAGGCCCAACAGCCCCCAAATCAAACGCTGAATACTCTAAAGCTTTTTCCTGATCATTGGCAGATAAATTTGGGTAAGCAGAAAGCAAGAGGGCGAGTATTCCAGCGACATGCGGAGAAGATAATGAAGTTCCGCTGACATTGTAATAGCCACCGTATAAATCTGTCGTTCGAATGTTGACGCCGGGGGCCACTACATCCGGATAAACCAAACCGGATCCGCTGCAGGCAGAAGGTCCCCGGCTGCTTAGGCCATATGCTCCACCGGTGTTATTGATCGCACCGACTGAGAATGCGGATGGGTTATTTGCCGGGCTATAGCTTGTATTGGCGTACGGTCCCCCATTTCCGGCTGCAAAAACCGGTAGAATTCCCGCCGAACGCAAGGATTGCAAGTCAAGTTCAAATTCCAGGTTGCAGCCAGGTGCGCCATACGTCCATGAGTTGTTTACAACATCCGGCGCATCGGCTGTCGCCGGATTTCCATCAGGATCCAATAGCCACTGAAAACCCAGATGGATTGCAGTTGCGGTTGCTGACCCGGCATCATTAAATATTTTCACGCCAATCCACTGAGCATTCGGCGCTATACCAACTATCGTTCCACCAGCATCCCCCCCCACCATGACGCCTGTAGTCCAGGTGCCATGACCACTTAAATCAACTGGGGTTGATACATGCTGCCCGTAAGGATCAAACCAGCTGTTTGTGCCACCACGCCAGCGTGTCGCCAGGTCAGGGTGTGAAATATCCACACCGCTGTCCATGCTTGCGACCACAACACGTTGCCCTGTATATCCCAGGTTCCATAACGCAGGCGCGTCAATATAAGAAACGTTGGGTTCGGGGCTGCCAAACGTCGGCACGATTTGGATATCATCCGGAGTAATGGAAAATACATCGGGCTCGCTTGCCAATTCATTGATCACAGCGCTGGTGGCGGTTAAAGAAAAACCATTTATGATCCAAAGTGGTTCAAAATTCTTTACCAGGCTCTGTCTTTGACGGTTTTTAAACAGGTTTCTCAAGTTAATTTGGGTTCTATCGGCTGTATCTTTTAGCGCTCGGATGACATTATTGTTACGGGTCAACCGGTCTTCTCCTCGGAAGGAAGAAAGATCCGTCTGCTGTCGCAGCGAGACGATTACCGTGGTCATTTGATTAGCGCTTTTTGCTTTTAAAGTCTGTTGTAGACCTGTATCGATCTTGATGGAAACCGGATTCAAAATTCGCCAGGAAATAGCGCTGGTTGCGCCTGCCTGAACAGAATTTGATGGAGAAATAAGTACAAAGGCCAGAATAAGAATTAATATCAATCCAATAAGCTTTTTCATTTATAATCCTTTCAATAATTATCTTACGGTGACCGGCTCAATCCGCACGCCGCCAAACACCAGGCTGACTTGTGAACCTGAGTGGATCATCTTTTGAGTTGGGAAAAACATCAAGAACAATTTCCCCGCTTTAAGCTTGTAATGAGTATGTAAATGGGGAGCCAGAATTAAGGATTTCTGATCAACAAGCAACGCTGCCTGGTCCTTGAACAAATTGTGCGCCTTATCCGGATCAATTATTTTTAAACGTACGTCAACGATGCTGTCCATCGCAGTTGCCGCGACCAAAGCAACTTGAACGCCATAAGTATCCTCAAGTGTGGCTAAGGATGTAACTGGCGTACTGCAAACTGCTTTGACAGAACCAATATGTTTATGGCCTGGATCACTCGCCAGGGTTTTTATCATGTCAGCAAACTGATATCCAGGTAAGATAGTGATTGCCATAAATGAAATGCCAAGTAAACCAAATACAAATTCTTTTTTGAACGAAACCGGAACAGGAATACCAATGCTGTCATCCTGACTGCGCCGCCATCGAAAACCTACCAAAACTAAAAAAGCGGAATTCAATAAAAAAGTTGTGACTTCAAATGGATTAAACCATTCGTCAAGACGCAGTCCCTGATAAGTGACCAGGAATTTCCAAAGCAAAAAGACCATCAAGCTGGCTGACAAAACACCGCCTAAAAACCATCCCAACTTGTTCGCGCGGTATATCAGAAAAGCGATGATAATCGTGACCAAAAATAAACCAACATACATATAACCGGTGAATAAATTTTGTTCATACGCGGCTTGCGACTGAAATAAGAAAAGCAGACCGATTTCTGTGGTTAACACCATACCCAACCATTTATTAATTGGCGATTTCATCCGTAAACTCCTGATCGTAATATCATCATCGACTTATTCCTGAAGCAGTAGTTTCATATCATCGGTTCTTTGTTTATAAAAAATATCATTTTACTTTTATAGGTTCGAGGCTGGCATCACCAAACCGGAGGGTAACGGCTGAGCCCGCATGAATTGATCCATTTGAATTAGGAAATAAGAGCAAGAGATTACTGTTATCGCCAAAGGCGAGATTTTCTGGTTTTTCTTCTTCTGGAATCTGCATTACAGAGCCGTTTTCGGTTAACAAAACCGGAAAATTCTTCTTATCTTTGAACAAATTTTGAGCCTTGGCGGCGTCCAAAACCTTTAGACGGAAATCAATTTTTCCACCTGCGGCAGTAACAGCAATTAAACTCACCTGCAAACCGTATTTTTCTTCAAATACGCTTTGTGAAACAGGCGCGACAATGGGATGTGAAGCCAGAACATTAAAGCTGCGTAGTGTGAAATAACCAGCCAGCGCAATTACTATCGCCAAAATTACAGCAACAAAGAATGTAATAAAACCCGACGCTTTGACGATCGAATGTTTATATATTGTTTGCATTCTATATACTCCAGCTCTTGGGGAGCCTCCAAATTACCGGAGGCTCCCCACATTTGTTACGAGTGACTGGGGAAACTTATTTCATCCAGTCATAAAGCATATTGATTGGTTACGGTCCAACCAACGGCGACACTGCCCGCTTGGAAGCGAATGCATCAAAGAACTCCAGCGTGCTGCTGCCACCACTTGTCACGGAGCCCAAGCGAACGGCGGCGATGGAACCAGTGGCTGCGGTTGTCACCGTTTGTGACAGCACTCCATTAATGTAAAGCTGGAGCGAAGTGCCCGACTGCCAGACCACCTCGATGCGATTGCTGGCATTGTTGGTGATGTTGACCCAGGTCCCGTTAGCCGTTGCTCCCACCTGGATCTGGATCTGCGGTTGGGCACCGTTCCGGCGATAGCGGACATGGAATAGTTGAGTGGAAAATGCAGTCGAAGTTGCACCGGCGAATATATCCTGGCCGTTGGATGCATTGTTGTTAGGGTTGAAATAGAACCGCGCGTCAAAGGTTCCAGTTGCAGGTTGGGCTGCTGTACCAAAGTTGTATTGTACGTAATTAGTGTTATTGCCCTGTGCCTGCAATCCCAACGCGCTGCTAGCCAAGGCCGCTGCGGCTGTCACGTTCAGACGAGTCGCCGTGTTGGTGGATGCGCTTGACCAGCCCCAAGGGCTGGTGCCTGTTTCAAATCCATTGGAGAAAATTGCATCCGGCACAACCGTCAATGGTGCTGTGCGGATGGTGCTCCAGTTGCTGGCAGCATCCTTTAAGCGAACACTAACCGTGTAAGAACCAGTGGCAAAGGTTCCAACCGCGATGTTTGTAGAGGTCCCTGCAAATTGAGTACCGCTGCCAGGAGCCGGCGAAGTGCTGGTCGGTGGATTGACCCAGTACTCCCCGCCAGCCAACCCCGCGCCGCCCGTGTCAACTGCACCATTCACAGTAAGTGTCACAGTAGCAGCCCCATTGGTCGGGTTTGGTGAGAGTGTTACACCGGTAAAGGTTGGCGCAGTTTTATCTATAACTAGGGTGGTAGTGCTAGTAGTGCCCCAATTACCTGCGGCATCTTTTGCATGAACAAAAATCGTGTGGCTGCCTTGTGTCAGGGTGCCGACAACCGCGATCGGAATATCGCCATAACCCGGCTCTCCAAGGCTGTTGAAGACACCATCATTGGCAACAAATACAAAACCTGTGCCATTTGCACTTATAGTATCGATAAAACCTTCCGCGGCGCTGATGCTGGTTGATGTATCCAGAAAACTTGCAGATACTCTAACCGCGGGAGTGCTCGTATTGAAGGGGGTCGTACCATTATTCGGGCTCGGTGAAACACTGACACCGCTAGTGGCAGGACCGGTCTTATCCACCGTGAGAGTGCTGGTAACCAACACACCCCAATTTCCAAAGACATCCATGCTGCGAACTGAAATTGTGTGCGCGCCGACGCTGAGAGCATTGACTGCCGCTGCCGGAATTGTGGTTGATAAGCTGGCAATCGGTGCGGGAATATTTACACTCATCGCAGTCCCAGAACCATTGGCAGGTCTACCAACCGGATCAATGAAGTATTCGGCTGCCGTGACATTCGCGTTGCCAGTGGAGGTGTCATTTCCGTTTGCAGAAATAGAGACATCTACAGACCCATTGGTGGCGCCTGGTGAAAGAACCAGCGCGGATGTGATTGGACCGGTCCTATCAAGCACCAATGTGACAATGTTGAATGTGCCCCAGTTGCCAAGCGAGTCAACACCGTGAACATATATGGTGTGGCTGCCAGATGTCAAAGATGACAATTGCGCCACGGTTATAATGGCATTCACACTGGCAGTTGGCGAGCCAAATGTTCCACCCATAGCTAGGCCGCTGCCATTCCCGCCAGTTGCATCAACGAAAAATTCAGCGGCTGTGACATTATTATTACCAGTGTTCGCATCGCTGATTGATGCATTGATTGTGACATTGGCCGAACCAGTGCTCGGATTTGGGTTTAATGAAACCGCACCTGTGGCAGGACCGGTGGTGTCTACGCCAGTTACCGTACTGGTACCAGCCTGGATAAAGGTCAGCATCCCGCCAAACCCGGCTCCATTATTGTTGTGCTGTACCAGGCTCGCATCATAAAGTGCGAAGCGGCTGCCGGCCGTAGTCGCGGCAGGGATGGTGGTAATCGTATCCAGGGTTTGACCTGGCGCAATTGAATCAGCAACGTAGGTGAAAGCATTGGCCAATGGGCTGCCATCAGTTGCGATTACGTTCTGGTTCAGGCCCAATAAGCTCATGGAATGAACCTGGAGACCGGCATTGACAAAGCGCAGCAGCAGTTTGTTGCCAACCGCGGTGTTGATGACATCCGTATTTGGGAACGGTTTGCCGTTGATCAACCAGTAGCGCGGATGGTAATTTCGCATGTCAAAATTGGCCGGGTTAGCGCTGTTATTCAACAGGGTATCGATTTCACTCAGCAGCACCAGCGCCTCATCGTTATAGGCTGATGTGATGCTTGCATATGCCTGATTGGCAGTTGCCGGTCGCACAATCAATGCGCCATAAAGACCCATGGCCACCTGGTGTTGTACACTTGGAGTCAATCCGGCCTCGTAAAGGTAGGTACCCGCGTTGGTGGCCGTAAAAGTGTACGATTTGGAATTTCCGGCGGTCACACCGGTCTCATCTGGAATCATCGCCTGGCCCTGGAACAACAGGCTTGACGCTTCAGGCAGGCTGTTGTGCAGGATCACTGTAACAACATCGCCCTGATTAACGATAAGAGTCGGACCACCTGGGGTCGTAAGAACTCCAGCAGCAGTGTCAGTGTACCCCCAGATTTTCACGCTGGCAGTTCCCGGCAGGGCAATGGTGGCTGTGTTGGTCCACAGGTTACAAGTAACCGTGCCGCTCCCTGTGCAAGTGGTAGAAGATAAGGCCGCAGCCTGTGCTACTGTTAGATTGAGGCCGGAACTGAACAGGGCCGCAATTAATAGCAGTGAAGCGAGTAATTTATAAAAAGTACGCAAATTTGTTTGCATGGTTTTCTCCTTTATCCGAGATGTCACCCGTGGCTTACGGGCACCCACCTGGCGGGTCAATTCTCAGATACGTGATCGGCCCCGACATGGTTTGTCCCCAGGCATCCAATTGAAATAATGCATGGTTGTGCGAGATGATATAGTATTCACCGCACTGGTTTAGTGTAGATTGGCCAGGAGGCAGAGTACCCATCTGACCCAAGAACGGGCTGCCGCTGTAGAACATGCCCATCGTCTGGTTGGCGACATCTGGGATGGTAACTGGGAAGGACGCCTGGTTTGCAGAGTAATTTTCAGCGTCGTACCATTTGAAAAGCACATCCCAGGTCTGTCCGGGTCCAATATTGACCGCGAATTTTTCCATGGATAAATCCTGGCCGGCTGCGCCTTCCAGCGCATGTCCATCGCGGCCGACGACCAGGCCGTTCTGTCCATGCGGATGGAAAGGATATTCCTCTGTCCCCACATTGACAAAGTGCTCAAAGGCCGGGTATGGATGATAATGAGCCGAAGCCGGATTATTATCGTATGGCTGAATCAGTGCCAAAGCCCCGTATGGCTGATTGGGTAACCATGTCGCGAAGTTATCCGCGATGGTGTCCGGAAAACCGCGTCCATTTAGCAGCCAATAGCGTGGGTGGTAATTGTTCATATTGAAATTCGTGCCGGTCTCAACCGCCTGGTGCATATAAGGGTCGATTTCAGAAAGCACAGCAAGGAATTCTTCTTGTGGAGTGAACTGGCTGTCAGCCCGGTTATAAGCAAAACTTGCACCCATCGACGGTCGCACAATGATGACCCCAAACAAGCCCATGCCCACCTGCAGCTTGGTATTTGTGCCGCTTTCATAAATAAACGTTCCTGGTCGGCCAGCAACAAAGCTGTAAGTCATGCTTCCACCATTGGCTGGAGCCACATTTGTCAACGAAGTCAGTGTCGCCCCATTGAATTGCGGTTGGGCGGCTGCACCGTTAGCAAGTACATTCTCCTGACCGGGAAACATGATCGATGAAGCGCTTGTCAGGGTATTTTGAAGTGTGATTGTTACAGTATCACCCTGATTGACGCATAACAATGGACCAGGATATTGGAAAGGTTGTCCAACAAGCGAATAACCCCACATGAACATGGTATTCTGATCCGAAAGAGTAATATAACCGCTTCTTGTGGTGAGATTAAAGGTCGGATTGGGACTAATCCCATTTGTACATACAACACCCACATTATGCGGGGTCGCGGCTGCAACTTTCTGAGTATTGAGCCAGAATGTCAAGCCTAACATGATGGGTAAGATTGAAAACACCAATCCGAACTGCATCCACTTTGATTTTGAAGTCAACATTTTCTACTCCTTGTGTGAGTCAACAGCCGGCTTAGGTGTTGGGTATAGCTTGATTCGGTAGCGCGCCAGCCGCATAAACGCGAATTTCGGTTGCCTGCCCGCCAAAACTCCCCGCCAGGTTGTCCATTTGTGTGTACCGGCGGTTATAAAGCATGTAGGTGTCATAACCAGCACCTGAATGCGGCGGAGCAGTGAAAATGACGTCATAGCTCTCGCCGGCGCCGATTAGGATAGTGTCAGTTTCATAACTGGTGTCAGTTCCATCCCGTCCCTTCATGGGGGTAGCATCCCGGCCCACGACGCGCATAGGGATCCCTGCCAGTGTCATAGAGGCCTCCCGGAAACCCAGGTTGGCAAAACGCAGCAAGACTTTATCGCCAGCACTGCAGGTGACCAGCGCGGAGAGCGGCTGGTATTTCAGCTCAGGTCGACCTGCGGGTGCGATCAAATCGCCATTGGCATCGCGCACCGGGTTGAATGGATCGATCGAACCATTGGGGGCTAAAGTATCAGGATAAACGCGCCCATTCAACAGACTGAAATCGGCATGGTAATCCGTCCAATCCGGCAGTTGGATGTGCGCGTCGCACCAGTGGGCTTCAGCCCAGACCTCGCTCAGGAACATCGCGAACTCGCGGTCATAGCCGGTAGAACCATCCCCATCGTTATAGGCGAATTTTGTATGACCTCCAATGTTTTGCCCATTCTGCAGCGCTCGGACGAAGACCAATCCGGTCATGCCCATGTGCACATGTTCAACATCTTCCACATGACAGTGGTACATGTAGGTGCCCGGGTCGTGCGGACGATAAACATAAGTGAAATCTCTTCCAACCGGTACCGATACCGATCCAGTTGGTTCGCCATCAAAAAATGGGATCACATTGCGGAAGCCGTGCCAGTGCAGTGTATGGCTGTCAACCAGGTCAGGGCGTTGCGCCAGTCCAAGGTTTGTGAGCTGTAGTCGGAAGTCTTTCGGGTTAGTGGGATCGGTTTGGTCGACCCAGAAAAGAGGCGCATTATGCTGTGCATGGTTTTTTTGCGAGTTTCGCTGTACATCGGTCAAACCTGTCACGTTTCGGAAACCAAAAATGTATGTGTTATATGGAGCCGGCGCTAATGAATCAGGGAAAACTTTACCGAATTTTGGCGATGTAATCGAAGGGTTGGGGGGCAGGTATATCCAACCATCCGTACCAGCGATATAAAGGTCCGGAGGGGCATCCTGGGCACCGGCATTTAGGGTGGGCAATAATGTTTTGCGCAGGAACTGCGGCATGATGCTGGTTCCCGCCACAATAAAGGCCGCTCCGCCTGCCAATTTTAGAAAATCTCGCCGTGAGTATTTACGGCCTGACGACGTTTTATTATTCATAATTTCTCCTTTTCAGTGGGCTGAAGGCAGTCCGGATTTGGACTACCTCCAGCCCGATCCTGATTGATTAAGGCAAGGTACTAGCGCTAAAGTTATCCACGCGTGCATTGGTAGGAAGCAGGATACCGATTCCGCCTCCGCCGCTGCCAGGTGTCCACAATCCACCACCCGACGTTGGAATAGTGACACTACCAAAGAAGGTAACGTTTGCTGCTGACGTTCTATAGACATTTACCGTGCCATCCGAATACGCGGCTGCGCTCAATTTATCGCCATTGTTGAAGTTGACCAGGAAAATGGCGCGTGTAGTGAATGTTGTGCCATTCGTTGTGGTCGAGACAACGATACGGGTGGGGCCGGTCTGGTACTGGACCCGGATGAAGCTGTTCGGAGATGCCGCCGTGCCGCCGCTGGCTTTCAAGATCAAAGCCATTCCATTTTGTGTGGCGTTGCCGCTGGCAATCGTGAAGGCTGCGGTCTGGTTAGGGCCAAAGCTGGCTGCATTCCAGATAGCCTGTCCTGCGAAATTGGCAAAAGCTTGATTGCTATTCACCCTGATGGATTGAGTGCCCGTGCTTGGGCTCCAGTTGACGCCGAGGTTGGTGCCATTGGGGCGGTTGAAATTATCCAGGATGGTTGTTCCTGGTAAGGGCAGTATGATTGTGTCGGTATCATTCGCGCTATTGTTCCCTAAACTCGGATCGCTGGTGCCGGCAGGCGGGGCAACGGTAACAGTATTCGATATGGTGCCGCCATGCAATGCCGGATTAACCGTGCCGGTGACTGTGAAGGTTGCTGTACCTCCGTTAAGCACATTGACCGGACTATTGCTAATATTCCCGCTTCCACTCGCCGTACAGCTCGAACCAGCACTCGCAGTACAAGTCCAGGTAACACCTGTCAAAGCTGCGGGTATGGTATCGCTTACCGATGCACCAATGGCTGCGCTTGGACCGCTATTGGAAACCACGATGGTGTAATTAACCACCATCCCAGGAACAACGCTGGTTCGGCCATCGGTCTTTGTGATGGCAAGATTGGCAGTGGGGTTTTGGACCGTATCTGTATCTGTGGCACTGTTATTGGCAGTGTTTGGATCAAGAATGGAAGCCGGACCGGTGACGGTGACGGTGTTGGATAAAGCGCTGCCTGCGCTAGCGCTGGCTGAGACGGTCGCGGTCAAAGTAAAGGTCGCGTTGCCGCCGTTTAGCAGAGAAACGGTCGAGTTGATGTTTCCAGTACCTGTATCTGCTCCGCCTCGTGCTGCGCATGCTCTGCTCGCGCTCGCGGGTGAACCTGCGCAATGTCCGCG
>CAZLJB010000026.1:0-15671 GCA_964559195.1 uncultured Anaerolinea sp.
GCCTGGATGCTTTAATCTTCGGCGCGGAAGACTTTGCCGCCAATATCGGCGCCACTCGCTCACGGGCTGCCTGGGAAGTGATGTATGCGCGCAGCGCAGTGGTCACGCATGCCGCGGCCTTTGATCTGCAGGCGATTGACATGGTTTTTATTGACTTTCGCGATCCGCTCAACCTGAAAATCGAAGCCGCCCAGGGTGCTGCCATGGGTTTCACCGGCAAGCAAATTATCCATCCCAACCAGGTTCAGCCTGTCCAGGAAGCCTTTACACCTTCCCAGGCCGCCATCCAGTATGCCAGCCGCGTGGTCGAGACCTTTGAAGCGCATCAGGCTGAGGGGGCCGGGGCCTATGAACTGGACGGAAAAATGATCGATATGCCGCTTCTAAAAAATGCGCAAAAGGTTTTGGAGCGGGCCAGGGCAGCTGGAAAAGTATAAAACCGGGCTGCAATTTCAGCCTTGAACCGTCCACTGTCAAGCCACCAACGCTCAATCGTGCCATCAGAATTTCGTTTATTCGTGGTTCTTAAGCGTACCCCCTTGCTGGGCTCGTAGACGGTTTGAGAAAGACAGCTAACCGCATCAGTCAAGCTATCCATTCCGCCTGGGCCGCCTGGGACTACCCAACTGTGCGCACAGACCGCTAAGTCCCGGCTCATAGCTCAAGAAAGTCCTACGGACTCGTTTTTACGCAAGCAGAGAGTCCGGAGGACTTTCTTGAGCTATGAGGAGCGGTTTCAACCGCGACGAAACGGGCAGCATGGCATCACAACTAGTAAGAATTGATGAAGTTGGCTCATGACGGGCTCAAAAAACCTTAACTTGTGACCGATGAGCTAATCGATCATTTCAGGAAATAGTAAGTTTGGATTTGGAATTGTATAAACCCGGGCCAGGGCAATCCTGGCAACAGGTTACAATAGGCAGACCCGGCCAACCCGGGATTTTTTTCTAACTGAGGGTAATCTTGATTTCAATCGTCTATGGCCTATTTTCTGCCCTGACCTGGGGTGGCGGCGACTTTTTTGGTGGGCTCGCCAGCCGCAAGACTGGCGCGGTCCGAACTGTCTTTTATGCGGAGATCATCGGCCTGGGATTCCTTTTTGTCGCGCTGGCTTTCTTACGTGAAGCCATACCAGGCTGGCAAAATCTACTTTTGGCGGCTGTGGCCGGGGCGATTGGTTCCTTTGGATTATTGATCCTCTACCTGGCCATCACAACCGGTCGGATGAGCATTGCCGCACCCGTCTCGGCCCTGCTGGCAGCCGCCTTGCCTGTGGCAGTCGGCGCTTTTACCGAAGGAGTGCCACCCATAACCAAGCTGGCCGGCTTTGTCCTGGCCTTTTTGGCGGTCTGGTTGGTAGCCCAGGAACACAGCCAGAAAACCCAGATCATGCGTCTGGCTGATTTGCGCCTGCCCCTGCTGGCGGGCGTTGGGTTTGGAACCTATTTTATCATCATGCATCAGGCCAGCAGTACAGGCGTCATCTGGCCCATGGTCGCATCCCGTTCGGCCGGGACGCTGGCGCTGCTGGCTTTCATGCTGGCAAACCGCCAGGCCTGGAAAGTGGCTGACCCCAGGGCCTGGATTTTGATCAGCCTGAATGCCATTCTGGATGTGGGTGGAAATGCATTTTATATTCTGGCAGGGCAAACCGGCCGGTTGGATGTTTCTGCGGTACTCAGTTCGTTATTTCCAGGCACAACCATACTTTTAGCCTGGTTAATCCTGAAGGAAAAAATCAACCGGGTGCAGTGGTTGGGCATCCTGTCCGCCCTGGTTGCGATCGGATTAATGACTGTCTAAACTTGACTAGCGCTCATGAAAATATTATAATGATGTTCATCCGTGAGGAGTAAGCAGAGGTATGCTGGTAGAGAAGGAAGTCTTGGCTGAAAACTTCCACAGCAAACCGCCGCCGAACGTAGCCCGGATTAATGCCGAAGAAAACCCTGGACACCCCAGGAGAGTAGACCGGCACGGGTGCGCCCGTTAGCGCGCAGACTGGTGACTGCCAGTCAGGCTGGTCTTCAAGCAATCGTGCGCAGACCAGTTAAAGAGCGCCATTTGGCGAATCGAGGTGGTACCGCGGAAGGCTCGCCTTTCGTCCTCATTGGACGCAAGGCGTTTTTATTTAACTGGAACAACCAGGAGATATGCACATGCAAATCCAGAAAATCATCCAATCACAATATTTCGCGGCGCTGGAGATGCTCAAACATGTCATCGTACAATGCCCTGGGGCGCTTTGGGATGCTCCAGGGTATAACGACCCTTGCTGGAAAACAAGCTACCACGCTCTTTATTATGCGCATCTATATCTGCAGGATACCGAAAAAGACTTCAGCCGCTGGTCCCAGGATCATGATCCGCAGAGCGGAAACCCCTTTACACGGGAGCAGTTACTCGATTACCTGGCATTTGTCCAAAAACAGGTCCAGGAACGTGTTCCGGCTCTCAACCTGGAGGCTAATTCCGGCTTTGATTGGCTGCCTTTCAATAAACTCGAACTCCAGTTTTATAACATCCGCCATATCCAACAGCATGCTGGCGAGTTATACGAACGATTGGGCAGCAGCATCAAAATTGACTGGGTCTCACAAACCCCTGATTATCTGAAATAACATGCCATTTTTAAGGAGTAAGAATGCCTGAATACACATTACCAAAAGCATACGATTTCAAAGACACGGAAAAACGGATCTACGCGATGTGGGAGCAGGGCGGCTACTTTCAGCCCCACAACGACCCCAACAAACCGGGCTTCGATCCAGATGTTAAAACCTTCGTGATCTCCATCCCGCCACCCAATGTGACCGGCGAGTTGCATACCGGTCACGCCATGTTCGTCAGCATCGAAGACCTGATGGTCCGCTACCACCGTATGAAGGGCTATTCCACCCTTTGGGTGCCAGGCACAGATCATGCGGGCATTGCCACACAGTTGATGGTGGAACGCAAACTTATCAAGGAAGGCACCACCCGCGAGGCAGTTGGGCGCGAGGAATTTTTGCGTCGCACCTGGGAATGGAAACACAAATATGGTGGCATGATCACCAGCCAGATCAGGCGCATGGGCGCTTCCTGTGATTGGTCCCGCGAACGCTTCACCATGGATGAAACCCTTTCCAAGGCCGTTCGCGAAGCCTTCGTTCGCCTTTACGATTCCGGAAAAATCTACCGCGGCCCGCGCCTGATCAATTGGTCTCCGGGGTTAAAAACCGCCGTTTCTGACCTGGAAGTAGAATATTCCGAAGAACCAGGTACCCTGTATTATTTCAAATACATGCTCAAACCCGAAGGGAATGGCGCACCAGAGCAGGCCGAATACATCCCGGTTGCCACCACCCGGCCAGAAACCATCCTGGGCGATACCGCCGTTGCAGTCCATCCAGAGGATGAACGCTACCAGAAATTCATCGGGCGGAAAGTGATCGTGCCGGTGCTGGAACGGGAAATTCCGGTCATCGCGGATGAATACGTGGCCCGCGACTTTGGAACCGGCGCGCTGAAAATCACACCCGGGCACGACCCTAACGACTATGAGATTGGTCAACGCCACGGTCTGCCGGTGATTTCCATGCTGGATCGCGAAGCAAAGGTGACGGATGTGGGCGGCCCGTATGCCGGACTGGATCGTTTCGAATGTCGTAAGAAGTTGTGGGCCGACATGCAAGCCGCCGGGCTGGTGATCAAGGAAGAGCCTTATACCCTGAATGTTCCACGCTCGCAACGCGGCGGCGAGATCATCGAACCAATGATCTCGACCCAATGGTTTGTGCGCATCCAGGAACAGGCCGAAAAAGGCCTGAAAGCCGTTAAAAATGGCGATATCCGAATCGTGCCCGAACATTTCGAAAAGGTTTATTTCAACTGGCTTGAAAACATCACCGACTGGTGCATCAGCCGGCAGCTGTGGTGGGGACACCGTATCCCTGTCTGGTACTGCGCCGATTGCGGCAAGGAAACCTGTACCCGCGCCGACCCGACCCGCTGTGTTCACTGCGGCTCAGTCAACATTGAACAGGATCCGGATGTGCTGGACACCTGGTTCTCTTCCGGTTTGTGGCCTTTCTCAACCCTGGGCTGGCCGGATCAAACCCCGGATCTGAAATATTTCTATCCAACCAGCTACATGGAAACCGGGTACGACATCCTGTTTTTCTGGGTGGCGCGCATGATCATGAGCGGCCTGGAATTTACTGAACAGCCTCCATTTCACACCGTCTACCTGCACGGGCTGATCCGGGATGAGCACGGCCAAAAGATGTCTAAAACCAAGGGCAACGTGATCGACCCGCTGACGGTCATGGACGAGCTAGGCACAGATGCCCTGCGCTTTACCCTGCTGGTCGGTTCGACCCCTGGTAAAGACTCAAACTTGAGTATCAAGAAAGTCGAATCCAACCGCAATTTCGCCAACAAGCTCTGGAACGCCGGACGCTTTGTGATCAATGCCATCACTGCCCAACAGCAAGCACCTGCCAGTCCGGCCGATTGGACACTGGCCGATTCATGGATCTGGGCTCGCCTGCAAAATCTAACCGGCGATGTGGAACGGCTCTTCCAGACCTTCCAATACGGGCAGGCCGGGCAGCTGATCTATGATTTTCTCTGGGGCGACTTTGCCGACTGGTACCTGGAGATCGCGAAAAACGAACTGAACCAGGGTGGCGCGCGCGCCTACCGCACCGCCGAAACCCTGCTGCGCGTCTTTGATGCATCCCTGCGTTTGCTGCATCCCTTCACGCCCTTTGTGACCGAAGAAATCTGGGGCCACCTGCGCCAAGCAACCCTCACATCCCCACTCGCTGATCAAATCAAGGATTGGCCCGAAGTATTGATGGTTGCCAGCTGGCCACAAAGCCACGCGTCTGAAGGCTGGGAAGCCGGAAAAATGGCCAGTTTCGAACAGGTTCAGGAAGTCATCCGCGCCATTCGCAACCTGCGATCCGAGAAAAACGTCAAACCCGGTCTGAGGTTATCTGCCATCCTGGTGGATGCCAGCGGCCTGGTCAAACAGGAAGCCAAAACGATCGCCAGCCTGGCCTGGCTTGATGAAAGCAAGCTGGATATCCGCACAACCAGCTCCTTTAGGGCAGGCGATAAAACCGATGCCAAACCAGAAGGCCTGATCGCATTGGTAGCCGGACAGGTCGAAATTTACCTGCCGCTGGCAGATTTCGTGGACCCTGTGGAAGAACAGGCCCGCCTGGCAAAGGATTTGGCCGAAGCACAGACCCACATCGCCCGGCTGGAAAAGCTGCTCTCGAGCGATTTCGCCAATAAGGCACCCGCGCCAGTGATCCAAAAAGAACGCGAAAAGCTGGCATCTTACAAAGAAACAGCCGAAAAGATTCAGGCGCAACTGGGCTAAGCCCTCATCCAGCACAGCTGGTAAAAAATTCCAGGTAAAGTTTTATCGCAAAGGGTTTGGGGTGCTTTTCGGAAAAGAAGCTTCTGAAAAACACCCCAAACTTCAGCATGAGAAACCTGAAAAGCGCATGGACGGCCAATTAGCCGTCCATGCGCTTTTCAGGTAAAATCAACCCACAATTATTAGATCAACACGAGGAGTATTTCTATGGCTGAAATGGATCAAAAACTGGCGGAGCTCAAACGACGCCTGACAGAAATCAATGACCTGGAAATGGCCGCAGCTTTGTTAAACTGGGATCAGCTGACCTACATGCCCAGCGGTGGCGGTGAAGCACGCGGCAGACAACTGGCTACCCTGGCCAAAATTTCACAGGAAAAATTTATTGACCCGGCTGTCGGCAGGTTGCTCGATGACCTGCGTCCTTACGCCGAAAGTCTGCCTTACGAATCAGACGATGCCAGCCTGATTCGTGTCACCCAGATTGATTACGAACGCGCCACCAAGGTGCCACCTGAATTCCTGGGGGAAATCTATGTTCATGCTTCTGAATCTTACCAGGCCTGGTCAGAAGCCCGCCCGGCCAATGATTTCCACAAGGTGCAGCCATACTTGGAAAAAACACTCGACCTGAGCCGGAGATTCAGCGACCTTTTTCCTGGCTATGAGCATATCGCCGATCCGTTGATCGATATGTCTGATTTCGGCATGAAAGCCTCCAGCGTCCGGAAACTTTTTGCCGATCTGCGTGAACAGCTTGTCCCGATCGTCAAGGCCATCGCTGCCCAGCCTAAAGCCGATGATGCTTTCCTGCACCGTCATTACCCTGAAGCCCAACAAATGCGCTTTGCCGAAAGCGTGGTACGCCAGTTGGGATATGATTTCAACCGTGGGCGGATTGATAAAACCCATCATCCATTTATGACCAAGTTCTCGCTGGGTGATGTGCGCATCACCACGAGGGTAAACGAAAATTACCTGGGCGATACGCTCTTCAGCAATATTCACGAATCCGGGCATGCCATGTATGAGCAGGGCATCGACATGGCTTATGAGGCCACACCCCTGGGCGGAGGCACTTCATCCGGGGTCCATGAAAGCCAATCCCGCACCTGGGAAAACATCGTTGGACGCAGCCGCGGATTCTGTGATTTCTTCTTCCCAAAACTCCAGGCTGAATTCCCCGAACAGCTCAAAAACATCACCCCAGACCAGTTCTACCGTGGGATAAACAAGGTGGAGCGTTCGCTTATCCGCACCGAATCCGATGAAGTAACCTATAACCTGCATGTCATGCTGCGCTTTGATTTTGAGCTGGATCTGCTCGAAGGCAAATTATCCATCCGCGACCTACCAGAAGCCTGGAATGAGCGCTTTGAGAACGACTTTGGCATCACCCCTCCGGATGATCGCAACGGAGTCATGCAGGATGTGCACTGGTATGGCGGTTTTATCGGCGGCGCTTTCCAGGGCTACACCCTGGGCAACATCCTTAGTGCCCAGTTCTACAACAGCGCCTTAAAAGCCCACCCTGAAATCCCGATCGAAATGAGCCAGGGAAAATTCAACACCCTGCACGCCTGGTTGAAGGAAAATATTTACCGCCATGGACGCAAATTCAACGCGCCTGAAATTACCCTGCGTGCCACCGGCAGCCCACTAATGATCGAACCCTATATCCATTACCTGAAAACAAAATACGGCGAGCTATACCAACTATAAATAGCCTGAATGATGGATTACGATCAGTCCTGATTAAATTTCAACATAATGTGCCACCCTGCGATGAAGGTTTTCCCGGCATGTGGAGCCGCCTCTTCTAAAAAGTATGACAAAAATACTATAATTTGGCGACTTTTGTCATTTGACACATGCCGGTAAGATTAGTATAAGCTAGGTATTCTAATTTCACCCAGGAGCGTATACCCATGGCTATGAAAATTCTTGACGATTGCATTTCTTGCGGCGCTTGCCTGCCCGAATGCCCGACCGAATCCATCAGCGAAGGCGATATCTACGTGATTGACGCCAGTACCTGCGTTGAATGCGTTGGACACCACGATGCCCCACGCTGCAAAGACGTCTGCCCGGTTGATTGTATCGAAAAAGCGTAATTAGACCCCGAAAAAGTGGGTGAGCCGAATGGCTCACCCACTTTTTTTTAATGTTAATGATTTTCAAATTGACACGTCGCCGGGCGTGTCATATAATCAGCTTAATTGAATAGTCTTACCTTCGGGGCAGGGTGAAATTCCCGATCGGTGGTAAAGCCCACGAGCGCAACAAAAAGCGCATGATGCGATAATATTTCGCAGCCGACGGTTAAAGTCCGGATAAAAGAAGGTATAAACCCATTTTGGGTTTATTTTGTCGTTCTGTCAGCGAAAATTCACCCTTTTCGTTGTTTCGGACTGCAAGTTTTTTAACGCCCCGCAGGATTCCCCCCGGGACGTTTTTGTTTTCTCCGGGTCAATCACCAGCAAGACCTGTGAATTATGGACATAAATCTCGTGCTCAAATTTGAAGGAATCACAAAGAGAGCCAGGTGGAAACGCACCCATTGGATTCCACCCGTCGCCATCCTGATCGTCCTGGCCGCCTGGGAAGCCATGACACGCTTCAGCGGCCTGCCTGCCTTTATCCTGCCATCTCCGGCCATGGTTGGCCAACGGTTTATAACCGCCCTGAGCGATGGCAGCCTGCTCCGGCACAGTGCCGTGACACTTTTCGAAGTGCTGATGGGCCTGCTGACCGGAACCATCAGCGCCGTACTCTTCGGTTATGCCATTGCCAAATCGCGTCTGTTTGAACAACTGGCTTCACCTTTCCTGGTTGCCAGCCAGGCCATTCCGATCGTGGCGATAGCACCCTTGCTGATGATCTGGTTTGGACAGGGACTCTTTTCAAAAGTGCTGATCTGTGCCCTGATCGTTTTTTTTCCGGTGCTGGTCAACACGGTTGTTGGACTGCGCGCAGTACCTCGCTCGCTGAATGAGCTGATGCGCTCGCTGCATGCCACCCGCTGGCAAATGCTGCGCCTGCTTGAAATTCCATCCGCACTGCCTATCTTCCTGGGCGGGCTGCAAATTGGAGCCACACTTTCAGTGATCGGCGCCGTTGTCGGAGAATTTGTTGGCGCAGACAAGGGCCTCGGCTTTTTAATCAATGTCGGCCGGGGGCAATATGATACAGCCCTGGTCTTTGTTGCCATCTTCAGCCTGGTAGCCCTGGCGCTAACCCTTTACGGTATCGTCATTTATCTTGAGCACCGGCTGCTGGCGTGGCAAGATAAAAGTTAGTTTTTTTTGGAGAAACTGATGTTAAAGAAAATAATGCTTGGATTTTTGATGGTGGTTCTTCTGGCGGGCTGCGCTGCCCCTGCCACCCCTGCGGCACTGCCAACCACCTTAGCGCTGGTTCACATTAAACTACCCATGGGTTATATCCCCAACGTGCAGTATGCGCCCTTTTACACCGCCGTGGAACGAGGCTATTTTAAAGACGCAGGCATCGAACTTGAGTTCGACTATTCATCCGAAACCGATGGCGCCGCCCTGGTTGGAGCAAATACCCTTCAATTTTCGTTGGTATCCGGTGAACAGGTCCTGATGGCGCGCGCCAAGGGTCTGCCCATTGTTTATATTACCGCCTGGTACCAAAAATACCCGGTCTCAATCGTCTCTATGGCTGATCAGAACATCTCAACGCCTTCCGATTTGCGCGGCCGAAAAATCGGCCTCCCTGGGCTGTATGGTGCCAATTACATCGGGCTGCGGGCTGTCCTGTACGCTGCAGGCATTAAAGAAAGCGATGTGACCCTGGATTCAATCGGGTTCGCTCAAGTGGAAGCCCTGGCTGCCGGGCACGAACAGGTTGTGGTGGGTTACGCGGCCAACGAACCGGTCATTTTACGTTCCAAAGGCTATGCCATTAAAGAAATGCGTGTGTCTGATTACGCCCAACTGGCCTCCAATGGCATTATCACGAATGAAACCACCATTGCGCAACACCCGGAACTGGTGCGAGGTTTTGTAGCCGCCTTCCTGCACGGCCTGCAGGATACCATTACCGACCCGGACGCTTCGTTCGAAATTTGTAAAAAATACGTCGAAAATCTCGACAAGGTTGACCCGCTCATCCAGAAACAGGTGCTGGGAACTTCCATTGAGCAATGGCGGGCCCCGGTTTTGGGAATTTCAGATCCCGCGGCCTGGGAAAATATGCAAAAAGTGCTGCTGGACATGAAGCTGTACTCTGATCCCTTGGATCTAAAAAAAGCCTTCACAAACGAATTCGTGCCGGCAAAATGAGCAGTTCCGAACCCGTCTTGTTTGCCCGCAACTTAAGCGCCACTTTTCCGGATGGCAATGGCGGCTTGCATGCACTCGGATCAGTCACATTTTCTGTCTGTCCGGAAGAATTTGTTTGCGTGCTCGGCCCCTCCGGAAGTGGCAAAAGCACCTTGCTTAGGATCCTGGCCGGTTTAATTCCTCCCACATCCGGTGAGGTGATCTTCAAAGGCAGTAACCAGCCGCGCATCGGGTTTGTTTTTCAACAAGCCAATCTGATGCCCTGGCGCAGTGTTCACGAAAATATCATCCTGCCGCTGGAAGTGGAAGGAATTCCCGCCGAAATCGCCAGCCAGAGATCCCAGGAAATGATCGAATTGGTCGGCCTGAACGGCTTTGAAACTGCCCTGCCCCGCGAACTCTCAGGGGGCATGGCCCAACGCGTTGCCCTGGCACGCGCCTTGATCCACGACCCGGATCTCTTGCTGCTGGATGAACCTTTTGGCTCACTCGACGCCCTGACCCGCGAACGCATGTGGACCGAACTCTCGCGCATCTGGCAGGCACGCCAAAAGACTGTCATCATGGTGACGCATTCAATTGGCGAAGCGCTCTTCCTGGCAGACCGGGTGCTGGTGATGACCGCCCGGCCGGGCAAAATTAAGCTGGACCTGGCCGTGGATTTGCCACGCCCGCGTCAGGACGAGATGCGTTATACACGACACTTTGGCAATCTGGCCCGTCAGCTCAAGGAAGCCATCGAATAAAACAAAGAAAAAAAATTGGGGTGTTTGTCGGTAGCTCCGCTACCGACAAACACCCCAAACCCATTCCGATAAACCATGCCGTTCGAATTAATCCAATTTACCCGTTATCATCGCCATTTTTAACTCTCCAATGGCCTTGGTAATCGGAATTTCGCGCGGGCAGGCCATGGTGCAGTTAAAAACGGTGTGGCAGCGCGCTACGCCATTCGTTTCGCTGATGACATGCAGGCGGTCAACAGCCGCTTCGTCACGACTGTCAAAAATAAAACGGTGGGCAGTCACCAGCGCAGCTGGTCCAAGATAAGATTCACTGCCCCAGTAAGATGGGCAGGAAGTGGTACAGGCAGCACATAAAATACACTTTGTGCTATCATCAAAACGCTCGCGCTGCTCAATACTCTGCAAGCGCTCCTTCCCATCAGCCGGGATCGGGCTTTCATTGACAAAATAGGGCAGAACCTTTTTGTAATTATCAAAGAACGGCTTCATATCCACAATCAAATCTTTGATGACCTTCAAGCCAAGCAATGGCTCAATCGTAATATGCGTGCCGACATCCCGCACCAGGGCCTTACATGCCAGCATATTGCGCCCATTGATCCGCAGCGCATCTGAACCACAGACACCATGCGCGCAGGAACGCCGGAAGGAGAGCGTCCCATCCTGGTAACCTTTTACTTTTTCCAAAAGATCAAGGACGCGGTCAGTTTCGACGGCCTCAAGAGTATAAGTCTCGTGATGCCATTTCTTATCGATTTCGGGGTTGTAACGGAATATTTTCAAAGTTACTTGCATCGTCGCCTCTACTAATATACGCGTTCTTTGGGTTGGTATTTTGTAATGGTAACAGGCTTGTAGGCTATCTTGATTTCATCGGCCTGTTTGCTGACGAGCGTATGCTTAAGCCAGTCTACATCGTTACGATTGGGGTAATCCTCGCGCGAATGCCCACCGCGTGATTCCTTCCGGTTAAGCGCGCTGACCGCAATTACTTCGGCCAATTCAAGCATGTTACCAAGTTCCCAGGCATTGATCAACTCGGTGTTAAAGATCTTGCCCGTATCAGTGATCTTGACCTGCCTGTAACGCTGTTGCAGCTCGCGCACCTTTTCAATGGCGGTCTGCATGTCCTTCTCATTCCGGTAGATACCCACCAGGTCAAACATGACCTTTTTCATTTCGGTGGCAATATCAAAAGCATTTTCTTTTCCGGTACCATGCTTGTAGGCCTCAAACTGTGAAACCACATTCGCTTCAGCATCCTGTGGCAAATTCTCAAACTCGGCCTGGTTGGCATATTCCGCGGCCTTCAAACCGGCATATTTCCCAAAGACAACCAGATCCAGCAAGGAATTGGTGCCCAGACGATTGCCACCATGCACAGAAACACAGGCGCACTCACCTGCCGCATAAAGCCCAGGGAAAGGCGTGTGTTTATCATCGGTCACCACTTCACCAAACTTATTGGTCGGAATGCCGCCCATGGTGTAATGAGCTGTCGGCTGAATGGGCATCATTTGGGTGACAGGGTCAACGCCCAGGTAAACGCGGCAAAAATCAATGATATCCGGCAGCTTGTGCAGAATTTCATCTCCGGTCACCACGTACTTGGAACCATCCGGGTTGGTGCGCCCATCCAGTTCGGCATACCGGTTGACACTCTCCGGACGGACATCCAGGTAAACATAATTCGAGCCGTTGATTCCACGTCCTTCGCGGATTTCAGTGTAAATGGCACGGCTGACCACATCGCGAGAGGCCAGGTCCTTGACCTTGGGGGCATATTTTGGCATGAAACGTTCGCCTTTGCCATTGATCAGCACTCCACCATCACCGCGCACACCTTCTGTGATCAAGATGCCCAGTTTGTAAATTCCGGTTGGGTGGAACTGGAAGAACTCCATATCTTCCAACGGCAGGCCCTTGCGCAGCAACATGGCGGCGCCATCCCCGGTATAAGCATAGGCATTTGAGGTGACCTCAAAGATGCGCCCGTGCCCACCCGTAGCGATAATGACCGACTTGGCGTGGAAGGTATGCAGTTCACCGGTAGACAATTCGACCGCGATCACGCCCACAGCCTTGCCATTCACAATCAACAGGTCGAGCACCTGGTATTCATCAAAAAAATTAACCTTGTTCTTCAAGCATTGTTGGTAGAGAGTCTGCAAAATCATGTGACCAGTGCGGTCAGCCGCATGGCAGGCGCGCCGGACAGGTTTTCCGGTATCATTATTGGTATGACCGCCAAAGGGGCGCTGCGAAATCCGGCCTTCAGGCGTGCGGTCAAATGGCAGGCCCATATGCTCCAATTCGAGCACAGCCTGGGGCGCTTCCTGACACATGAATTCGATCGCATCCTGATCGCCAAGATAATCCGATCCTTTAACCGAATCATAGGTATGCCATTCAACCCGATCTTCTTCAAGATTACCAAGCGCAGCGCTGATACCACCCTGTGCGGCTCCGGTATGGGAACGCGTCGGATAAAGTTTACTGATTATGGCTATTTTTGCAGTACGGGAGGCATACAAACCCGCCATTAAACCTGCGCCCCCGGCGCCCACAACAATTACGTCAAATTGATGATTATTCATGCTGCTTACCATCCTATGAAGTCCAGACCACATACAGGCCAATAACAG
The DNA here is from genome assembly GCA_964559195.1 of uncultured Anaerolinea sp. Taxonomy (GTDB): domain Bacteria; phylum Chloroflexota; class Anaerolineae; order Anaerolineales; family Villigracilaceae; genus UBA5195. The sequence goes on from CAZLJB010000026.1 coordinate 13,079, forward strand.
CCATGCCCAATATCAACACCATACTGATCAGCCGTACGATTTGGCGTCCGATAGGCGCTGAGATGTAATCATCCGCAATCACAACCAGCCCGTGGACGCCATGCGAAGTCGCCAGTAAAACCAGCGCACTACCGCATAACTTCCAAAAAGGCGTAACCCAGGGTGCCAGCTCAGGGATATTGGTATTCTGGACATGGGTGCCGTTGGGCATAAATCCCCAGCGCAGCACATCTGCGAAATTCATCTGATTACGGGCGCCCATGATCAACGCGCCAATCACACCAATCAGGATGAAAAAGTACATTCCCAGGGCTGAAAGCCGGGTAAAAATCCACATCAACATTTCAAAATTCAAACCACGCTTGGAAAGGGGCAAAGTTCTTGGTTTCATAATTTACTCCTAGCCTGCCAACCCGGCCCGAATAATAACGATCACGGCAATACTGAAAATGGGAATAAATACCGCCCACTCAACCCAGATAGCTTCGCGTTGATACTCGATCAGGTGCGGCCACAGATCAAGGATAGTGATGCGCAAACCATTAATGGCGTGGAACAATGCGCAAAAGAACACGAATATCTGAAAAATCCAACTTTCATAAATCAAGTTAATAGACTGCCCGACCTGCCCACCCAGGAATGAGGCCAGGATATGTGTCCCTACAAAAATAGCAATCCCCAGGCCACCAATCCGGTGCAGGACGAAAGTCAACATCGGACCTTTGCCCTGATACCGCAAACCTGCAGCCAGGCTGACATTCCTTTTCAAGCCCATCTAAGCCTCCATGAAAAAAGTTGGAAATTATGCACTATTATCTCACCAGCAATTCCATCACTTCCAGTGACAAAACTCATTGATTCAACAATTCTTGCTCATCATTTAAAAACCATTGTATCTACTCAACACTCTATGGTTTGAAGCAAAATCATCCTGGTTTTGCCGCCAAGACGAACAAATATCGATGGTTTTCCCTGCAGGTGGATTTTTCCCGGGTGATCTTCCCGGGGAAAATCCACAAAAAAACATCTTCTTTTCTTTTTGGGGGATGTTTTCAAACCTGCGAAAACACCCCGTGAGTAGTTACTGGAAATGAGTGTTTGCAAAGAATATCAAGCAATTTTCGACAAATGGATAAACCGTTTGTGATCAAATTTCACTTAAATCAATAGCCAGGAAAATTTACCAACCAAACTTCTGCATCCAGACAGTTCTGGTGCCATTTGTCATCCAATTGATTCTAAAAATGTGACAATCATCATCTTGATTTCAGTCCACACATCCTCTAATAAAAAGGATAATGGCCTGTATAATCCAGACCACCAGATTCTGTCTTTGGCAATTCTAATCGATTTTTGTGGAGACGATTACAATTGCCAATAAGTGCCAAAAAAATCAAAACCAGCATTTGGAATTATCATTGCCATTAGGAGGCATGCATGTCAGGTTCCAACCGCCTTAGCCGCCGGGACTTCATGAAAGTTGTCACTGGCGCAATCGGAGGGATCGTCACGGCTGCCATCGGAGCGCCAGTCATAGGGTATCTGATTGACCCTGCCTTGCGAGCTGGTGCAAAAGAAGCCTGGGTCCCGATCGGTAAGCTCGATAAAATCCCCGTTGATGTCCCGACCCCCTTTTCATTTACCCGTACTCATGTAAATGGATGGGAGCGAACCGGCACAAGCTTCGCTGGCTTTGTCTTGCGCAAATCCGCAGACCCCAAAGATATTGTGATCTTGTCAAGCCGGTGTACGCACCTTGGCTGCAGTGTAAATTGGCGGGAGGACGCCAAGCAGTTCATTTGCCCTTGCCACGATGCAAAATTTAGCCTGGATGGCCAGGTGCTGGATGGCCCACCCCCCAAGCCGCTCAACCAATATAGCGAATTTAAAGTAGATAACGACGGCAACCTGCTGATATTCTTTAAGGAAGGCTAACCATGTGGCAGAAAATCTACCAATGGCTGGATGAACGAATGGGCCTGGGCGAGATGTACACCAACTTGCTTGACCGCCCGGAACCCCTTGGAAACTGGTGGAATACGCTTGGCTCTGCCAGCCTGTTCTTATTCATTTTGCAAACCGCAACCGGAATTTTCCTGACTGTTTACTACACACCCTCACCCGACCACGCTTACGATAGCATCCAATATATTATGAACGGGGTTGCTTTTGGCTGGCTGGTGCGCGGAATTCATCACTGGGGCGCAACCCTGATGGTTGTGGTGGTTTTCATCCACATGCTGCGTGTCTTTGTGACCGCCTCCTATAAGTACCCACGTGAACTGACCTGGTTGATTGGGGTTGGTTTGCTGGTTCTAACCCTCGGCATGGGCTTTACAGGCTACCTGCTGCCCTGGAATCAGAAAGCCTACTGGGCAACTACGGTGGCAACACAGATCGCGGGAACCGTACCTGTGCTGGGTGATTTTATTCTTAAAGCCCTGCGCGGCGGCTCAGATTTAAGTGCCCTGACTTTGCAGCGCTTTTTTGCCGCTCACATCTGGATCCTGCCCGCAGTGCTGCTCATTTTAACCGGTGTTCATCTGTACTTGATCATCAAGCACGGCGAATCCCACTTCCCAAAGCAGGAAGA
>CAZLJB010000027.1:0-8081 GCA_964559195.1 uncultured Anaerolinea sp.
GGGAACGAATGTATGGCTCATCATTCCGGGAAAGTTGGCGTAAGAAGAACCGGTCCCGGGGGCCTTCTTAAAATTTTTGGTAAGAAAACAGAACAAAAAACCGCCCAAGAAAAAACTGGTGAAGTTTAGAGTATGGCTGCTCGCGCCAGGGAAGGAAAGATAAAATCCGAGGATGTCGACGGGTCAACTTTCTCCACCAGTAATTTAGGAATGTATGATGTGGAAAATTTTATTGCAATCATAAACCCACCCGAAGCTGCCATTTTGGCGATTGGATCTGAGCGTGAATTACCAGTTGTCGAGAATGGTCAGATTAAAGTTGGTAGTAGAATGAAATGTACCATTTCGGTGGACCATAGAATTAGCGATGGCGCAGAAGCAGCCAGGTTTATGCAGACCCTTGCCAAATATATTGAAGAGCCACTGCGCTTGATGTTGTAAATATTCTGCAAAAACAACACGGACGAGGTTTCTCCTCTTCCGTGTTGTTTTATTTTTGCGGTGTACGCCCCGTTTTATTAATAAGTCGGAAAATTACATTTGGCGAGTAGTAAAATTGGTGTCCATGAACCGAAATTTGTCATTCCTGGTGTAGATGCCTTTCTTGTATGATTTGGAGAATTCGATGGAAATTAATATTACCACCCCGGCACTTCTTTTTCCTGCCATATCTTTGCTGCTTTTAGCATTTACAAACCGATTTCTCGCATTGGCAAACCTGGTCAGGCAGTTGCATGCCAATTACAAGTCAGAACCTGATGAGATGTTATTGGGACAGATTGCTAATCTTCGATACCGAATAAATTTAATTCGCGACATGCAAGCTTTCGGTGTTTCAAGTCTTTTGTTATGCGTGGTTTGCATGTTAATATTATTTGCTGGTTGGGCAGAAATTGGTAAATGGATTTTTATTGCGAGCCTGATATTGATGGCAATCGCATTGGCAATGTCGATTAGAGAAATTCAAGTGTCAGTCGGTGCTTTGGATTTACAGCTCAACGATATGGAAAAAATGGAGCTAAGTAAGAAATAACAATATCTTATGCAACAGCTGTACGCAATTGGATTCTTGCAAACAAAGCAGGAATTAATAGCGTTCAATCAACCTGAAAACTTCCTGAATTGCTAATGGGATACAAGCTTCGACTTCCGGTGTTAATTTCTCGCTGAATTCGAAAACCTGATCCGTTTCAATGGCAACGATCCAAACATTCTTTTCGTTTGGTAAATCGAGTTCCAATCTGTGTCCCAGGTCAAAGGCTTTTTTTAACGATAGGTCGTGAGTTGAAGCACTGTGACCAAAACCAAACTCTGGTAATGTATCCAGGGTGAATGAAGTCAATTTTCCCTGGGCATGCCTGCCAGTATAGATTGAATCGATAATAATTACACCCTCAAAACCAATCAATTGCTCCATTAATGCCAACCCACCAATATCGAAGCAATCCACGCAAATTGACGGGATCGAGCCATTGAGTAATTTTGCGATATTTTGCGCCACGACCCAACCAGCTCCATCATCCCCTAAGATTGAATTTCCAAGGCCCGCAATAAGGGTTTTCATGATTATTTTTAATTTGTAACTATTGAATGGCTATTGTATTCAAATTAATCAGTAAACTGTTTGATCACATCGATTATTTCACCTGAAGAGTTGCGGATGTTTATTTTGAGTGGCATTTGACCAGGTAAAGAGTGAGTAGCACATCCGAAGCAGGGATCATAAACTCGAAAAGCCATTTCAATCATATTTAGCAGCCCCTCGGTTGCCTTTCCGTCCTTTATGAAATTTCTTGCTGCTTTATTGGTTGACATCTGGATTGGGGCGTAATTATTTGTGGTACCAACAATCAGGTTTACTTTCGTCAACAAGCCGCGTTCATCGGTCGTGTAATGGTGGGTTAGGGTGCCTCTCGGTGCTTCAACAATTCCTACACCTTCAGTTGGAACTTCTGAAGGAATAGTGTGAATGTTTTGAGATGTGATTTCAGGATCTGTAGCAAGCTCTACCCAATGTTCTGTGGCGTATAGCAGTTCGATTAGCCGTGCCCAATGCGTGGCGAGACGTTGATGGACCGGTTTTCCTCCCAATGTTGCATAAAATTCTTCATATTCGGCTTGAGCTCTGGCCGTAGCCATTCCAGCCGAAGCATTCAGGCGAGACAGTGGCGTTGCCATGTAAACCCCTGAATCCTTCCCATCCATGAATCCTTTCCAGCCAATCTGTTTTAGATAAGGAAATTTGAGGTAAGTCCATGGCTCGACATGTTCAGCGATGTGATTTGTATAATCATTCGGCTCATATTTAACGAATTCCTTACCATTTGGGTCTACTACTCGCACTTTTCCATCATAAAAATTAACTTTATTGTCCTGATCCACCAAACCCATATAGTAGGTTCGATGAGTATAGATGTCACCTAGGATCAAATCCAGATATGTTTTATTTCCCAGCACCAAATTCTTAAAGGTTTGAATACTGAACAAGGCAAATTCAATCGCCCAACGTCCCATTTTTTCAATTTGCTGGCGTTCAACATTAGTCAGGATTTTTGTAATTCCACCAGGTATGGCGGTTGCCGGGTGAATTTTCCGCCCACCGATTATTTCAATGACCATATGGCCATATTTACGCATCTGGATCACTTTACTGCCCGTCTCGAGCCCGACCTTATGGATAACACCCAGTAAGTTCCTGTCAGCTATTGGAGCGCAAGGCCCGATGATAAAATCCGGTCCGCCAAGCGCATAAAAATGTGTTGTGTGGTCTGTTGCGAAGAAGGCCATATAGAGCAATTCCCGGAGTAATTTTGCAGTACGTGGCGGGTCAACATGGTAAACAGCATCAGCAGCCTTTGCAGATGCCATATGGTGAGCCTCAGGGCAAACTCCGCAGATTCGATTTGTTAGTTGGGGCATTTCTTCAACGGGCCGGCCGATACAAAAGCGTTCAAAACCTCGCAATTCCGGAATTTGAAAGTAGGAATTGGCAACATTTCCTTTGTCATCCAGGAATATTTCGATCTTGCCATGTCCTTCCAGACGAGTAATCGGATCGATTGTTATTCGATTTGCCATTGCCATTTATAAATCCTCCTGCCTTTTATTTTTCCAATTCGACCTGCCTGTTTGAAGTAATGAGTTCGCCAGGTTGAAGCGATAGAACTGTCCGACAGGATCGGGGATCCCATCGAGTATTGCTTCAATTTCAAATGGTTCTTTTGCGTCGATAACTGAGGCAAAGGCACTTATTAATCGAGCTCCGTAGTCAATCACTCCTTCTGCTGGGCCATAACATCCAATGCATTGCGCCCCGACTAAAGGACAGCGAGCATTGCACCCCGAGCGGGTTGCCGGTCCATTACAGGGGATTCCCTGTTCGAGTAGACAAACCATCCGATCAGGCGATGACATTGTCTGAATTCGGTGAAAGGATTTCATTAATTTGATATTTCGGGTTCGTTGGCATTCATCGCAAACGGTCGAAGAACCTGCGCCAATAACTGATCCTTTTGGGGGAAGTTCAGCCTCGCCATGTAAATATTGGATGAGAAGGTCAATGACTTTCGTCACTTGTTCCGATTCTGGAGGGCAGCCGGGTAAAAAATAATCGACATCCACGACTTGGGCTAGCGTTTTTACCCTTGAATTTATGGTCGGGATATTTAATATCCCTTCTGGAACTTCAAAGGTCGGTTGTGGAAGGATATTTTCCGGATTATCAGTCGTGACCGTGTGGTAGGCTTCATCGATGATTTCACTTGATTTGAAAAGGTTAGCCAATCCAGGAATACAACCTTCGGTTGCGCATGACCCAAAAGAAACCAATATTTTTGATTTATTGCGTAACAAACGGGCAATTTTCTCATTTTCATCGTTGCGCATGCTTCCGTTGAATAGAGTGATCAGTATAGAGCCATCTTCCATAGCTTCGACGTCTTTATACTTGGCGTCCATCAAGACAGGCCAAAAAACAATATCAAAATTCTCGTCAACCGCTAATATTTTTTCGTGGGTGTTGAGGACGGCGATTTCACAACCACCGCAGGATGACGCCCAATACATGGCTAACTTTGGCTTAATGTTCATGCTGCCTCCTTGATAAGACAGAATTGTGGCTTACTGTCTTGCCATTGAGGCCAGTTTAAAGGACCTAATGCACGTACTTCTTCAACAAATTGGTTAATCTCATGTGCAAACCTGTTGCCTTCTGCTGCGCTAGCCCAAATCAATTTTATTCGTTGAGCTTCCACCCCCAAACCAGTCAATGTTCGGCGAAGTAAAATGATACGTCGTAAAGTCTTGTAATTTTGGTCAATATAGTGGCAATCGCCCGGGTGGCAACCTGTAATCAAAATACCATCGGCGCCTTTGGCTAAAGCCTTTAACACAAAAGCTGGATCCAGCCGACCAGAGCACATCAGACGGATCAGCTTTACATTTGGGGCATATTTGGTACGCGCGATTCCTGCTGTATCTGCAGCTCGATAAGAGCACCAGTTACAAGTAAAACCAATAATGTTTGGTTCAAATATTTCGCTCATACCGTCCTCCTAAATACTCATCAGCAATCCATCAATCTGGGCGAAAATCTGTTCATTGCTAAAACCAGTTCCGCTTATGACTCCCGCCGGGCACGTAGAAATGCAGGTACCGCAGCCCTGGCAAAGTGCAGGATTTATTCGAGAAATTCCCAGATTTTCAATGAATGATATAGCATTGAATGGGCAGATATTATTACAAATACGACATCCCGAGCAGTCACCTTCCCTGACGCTGGCCCGGATTGGCTCAAGCTCTACTTCTTTTTGGAGAATTTTGTCGAGAACCCTTGCTGCTGCTGCCGCCCCTTGAGAAACTGATGCGGGAATATCTTTTGGGCCAGATGCGCAACCAGCGATGAATATACCTTCTGTCATAGTTGAAATTGGGTCAAGCTTTGGGTGGCGTTCCATAAACCAACCATCTGTAGAACACGAAATACCAAATAATTTTCCGGTTTCTTTGGCATCACATCTTGGTTCCATGCCGTTGGATAAAATAACCATGTCAACTGGAATACGGCGTTGTCTTCCAATCAATGTATCTTCGACTTGAATAATTAGTTTTCCCTTTTCGTTAGGTTCCCGTGTCGCTTCAGTGACTTCTGCTACTTTACCTCTAATGAAAAGAGTGCCCTCATCTAAAACCCGCTGATAAAATTCGTCATAGGATTTTGCTGCAGTGCGCATATCAATATAAAATTCATATACATTTGCCCCAGTCCGCTCCTTGACTAGATGAGCAAATTTCAAGCTTTGCATGCAGCAAATTGTCGAACAGTAATTATTGAAATTCTTGTCACGAGATCCTACACAATGAATAATTCCGACTGTTTTTGGCTTTGATACACCATCGCGCAAAGTAATTTCGCCACCAGTTGGGCCAGATGCGTTTGACAATCGCTCAAATTCAATGCTTGTGAATACATTTCTTATCCGTCCATATCCGTAATTACTGACACGACTGGCATCAAAAATATCATAGCCTGTGGCCAGAATGATATTCCCGAGCTCAATAGTGAGAATTTCATCTTTCTGGTTGAAATCGATCGCATTTGTTGGACAAAATTTTTCGCATGCTTTACATGTGCCCTTTTGAAAAAATGTACAGTTGGCTCGATCGATAACCGGGAATTTTGGTACCGCTTGTGCGAAGGATGTGTAAATCACTTTCCGATAACCCAGCCCTGCTTCAAACTTATCGTCGATGACTTTTTTTGGACATTTTTCCCAGCATATTCCACATCCGGTACATACCGTTTCGTTAATGTAGCGGGCCTTTTTTTTGACCGTAACCGTAAAATTGCCCACGAAACCTTTTACATCAATTACTTCGCTCCAGGTAAGCAGGGTTATGTTGGGATGTGTGCCGGCTTCAACCATTCTTGGAGTCAAAATGCAAGCTGAGCAGTCCAGGGTAGGAAAGGTTTTATCGAATTGAGCCATGTGTCCACCAATGCTTGGTTCCCGTTCCACTAGAAAAACATGGAACCCGGCATTCGCGATTTCGAGGGCTGCCTGTATGCCAGCGATTCCTCCCCCAACTACCATTGTTTGCGGATTGATCGCAACTTTTAATTTTTTTAATGGCTCGTTTTGTATTATTCGATGAACTGTTCCAGCGATCAGGGATTTGGCTTTCTCGGTCGCCTTAAATTTGTCAGTATGAACCCATGAAACTTGTTCGCGAATAGAAACCATTTCTGTCAGGTATGGATTTAAACCGGATCTTTCAGCTGCTGTCCGAAAAGTTTTTTCGTGAAGGTGTGGTGAGCAGGCTGCGACAACTACCCGATCCAGACCCAATTCGGTGATATCTTTTTCGATTAATTCTTGTCCCAGGCTTGAACACATGAATTTGTAGTCCCGGGAAATCACTACCCCTTCGCTGCCCAGATGTTTTTGAACCCAATTTTTAATTTCATCAACATTCACAATTGAAGAAATATTCGTGCCACAATGACAAATATACACGCCAATTTTCTTTTCGGTTGAATGGTTTAGGTTCATTTGAACAACTCCTATTCCATGGATTCTTTTCCACTAGCGAATATTTTGTGTTTACGGATTGGCATGGGTAAGCCCGTTGGTTTTTCTGGCCCATTTGCAGTTGTAACGGGTGCATTTTTATTAATATGAGTCAATGCATCCTCGGCGTTTGTCAATTCCATGCCGAATCCAGCTTCGAGTGGCGTTTTCCCAAATGCCAAGGCCATTAATTGAGTGAAAAACACGATGGGCATATGAAAATTTGTTCCGAAAAATCGATTTGTTTCGCTCTGATATGCGTCGAGATTCATCTGGCACATTGGACAGACGGTTACCATTATGTGTGCGTTGTTTTCTTCGGCTGCTGAAATTAATCTTCGAATTAATTCATAGGCGGTTTCAGGCCCAATTTGAGTCATATGACCCCCGCAGCAATTGGTTTTTTGTGGAAAGTCAATAATTTCAGCACCTAAAACTTTCAACAAGTCATCCAATTCCGTGGGTTGTTCATAATCAGACCAACGGTGTTGATAATCTGGCCGAGGAACCATGCAGCCGAGGTAAGGGGCAACTCGCAGCCCATACAACGGGTTTGTTACTTTGCTCTTAATGAAATCCAGACCAAAATCATTTATGATTACATCCAATAAATGACGAATTTGGATAGATCCTGGGTTGTAATGAAGACTACCAGCGGCCAGTGCTTCGTTCACTTTCATTTCAAGGGCTGGCCTTTCTGTCATGTAATAATCAGCTTTTTCCAAATTCAAATAACATGCAGAGCAAGGTGCTATTAATGTTTTGGAAGTATCGGATTTGCTGGCAGCCAATGCAAGATTACGCGCAATCAGAGAATACGCAGGAATGAGGTTAATTCCAACATATTCGGTAGCTCCGCAACAATTCCAATCATCGATTTCAGTTAATCCCATGCCAAGTATGCTTTTAATGGCTTTGATGGAATCGTAGTATGCTTTAGCACTGCCTTCCAGGGAACAACCGGGATAGAAGATGTAATTGTTCATGTGGCCAGCTCCAATTTCTTGGCTTTATCGAGGATAGCCTTAAGTTGTTGCATACCTTTTATCTGTGTTGGAGCTATTTTCATCCGATTCGATGCAATCATTCCAACCCCCATTAAGGCCATGCCAGGCAGACGAAGTGGAAAATGTTTTAGATAATGGATAGTAGCAAGGCCAAATTCAAAACTTCGGCCAAAATTTTCGATAAATCCCACAAATGACTGCGAAAAATCAGGTGGAGTTGCGTCTTTGTAGAATTTTGCCCCAATCGCCATTCCTTTCAGAGTGTACATTACGTCTGGAATGTGTACCTTTTGCGGACAGCGAACCACGCAGTGATAACACGAGACGCAAATCCAGGGTGTGTTGCTTCGAAGAACATCTTCTCTCATACCTGCGCGCAACATAGCGAAAAGCATACGCGGCGTGTGATCCATTTCGGTTGCTGATGGACAAGATCCCCCACATGATCCGCATTGAATACACATTTCCAGGTGAGATACACCAGCAGTCGCTAGGCTAACCTCAT
>CAZLJB010000027.1:8181-13784 GCA_964559195.1 uncultured Anaerolinea sp.
CATTGAATACACATTTCCAGGTGAGATACACCAGCAGTCGCTAGGCTAACCTCATGTAAAAGTGTCAAATCCTCTTGCTTGCGCAGCCCGGCGCTTGGTTGTTCGAATATTTCCCTCGGATACATGATCCCTCCTTCTTTAGGATCAACTTTGTAGTTTTAGATTGCTTCTCAGCCATGGTCCTGGATTAATTGCCATGTAAAAAGTCAACTATACAAATTTCCTTAATTCATTATATGGTTTTGTGAAAGAAATTACAATCATCGATTTTGTAAATCTTCGGGAAAATGGTTAAAAATATCACTTTTGATATTCAGGAAAAATAATGGCTGCAAATTCTTATTAAACAAATTGCTCTGGAAAGTTTATCTTAAATCGAGTATGATAGAACTCTTGTTCTTTCATCAATCAAATTCAAACTACCCCCAAAAAAATATGGAATTCAAACTTCAAGCCCCTTTTATTCCTACTGGAGATCAACCAGAAGCAATTCGCCAATTGGTTGACGGTGTTCAGCATGGTCTGAAGCATCAAGTTTTGTTAGGTGCAACAGCTACCGGGAAAACTTTCACAATTGCATCAATTATCCAGGAGCTTCAGAGACCAGCACTGATCATGGCGCATAACAAAACTTTGGCAGCTCAACTTTATTCAGAATTTCGCGAATTCTTTCCAGAAAATGCAGTTGAATACTTTGTTTCTTACTATGATTATTATCAGCCTGAAGCCTATGTTCCACGGAATGACCTATACATTGAAAAAGAGACACAGATCAATGAAGAGATTGAGCGTTTACGTTTAGCTGCCACGACAGCACTACTTTCCCGTAAAGATGTAATTATTGTCGCTTCTGTTTCATGTATATATGGGCTGGGCAACCCGGAAGAATTTGGCAAAGGGACCGTAACATTAAGCATAGGAAGTATTTATCGGCGGAACGCACTTATTCGACAGCTCGTCGAGAGTCAGTATCAGCGAAATGATATTGAACTTAGACCAGGGTTGTTTCGGGTTCGAGGTGATACCCTCGAGATTATCCCTGCGTATCAAGACAAGCGCGGCTATAAAATTGGTTTTTTTGGTGATGAAGTAGAGCGCATTATGGAGTTCAATCCACTGACTGGAGAGATTTATTCTGAGCCAAACGAAATATCTATATATCCTGCAAAACATTATCTGGCACCTGGAGATAAATTAAAAGAGGCTATATCTGATATCGAAAACGAACTAAACGACCGGGTGAAACTCTTCACAGAGCAAGGAAAACTTCTCGAAGCTCAGCGTATCGAACAACGAGCTCGATACGACCTGGAAATGCTTAAGGAAGTCGGTTATTGCTCTGGCATCGAAAATTATTCCAGACATTTGGACAGACGAGCCCAGGGAACACCTCCATGGACTTTGATCGATTTTTTACCATCTGATTATTTACTGGTGATTGACGAGAGCCATATAACAGTGCCCCAAATTCGTGGTATGTACAACGGGGATCGTTCTCGTAAGGAAACCCTGGTCGATTATGGGTTTCGCCTCCCAAGCGCCCTGGATAACCGCCCATTGAAGTTTTCAGAATTTGAACAAATAATGGGTAATACTATTTACACATCTGCTACACCAGGCCCTTATGAATTGGATCACGCGGAAAAGGTAGCCGAACAAATAATTAGGCCAACCGGCTTGGTCGATCCTATTGTTGAAGTAAAACCAAGCCGTGGCCAGGTTGATGATCTCGTGGCAGAAATCAGGATGAGAACTGAAAAAAAAGAACGAGTTCTGGTTACTACTCTGACAAAGCGAATGTCCGAAGATTTGGCAGACTATTTAAAAGAACTTGGAATTAAGGTTCATTATTTACATTCTGAAATCGAAACGCTTGAACGTATCGCAATTTTGCGCGATTTACGACTGGGTGTTCATGATGTTATAGTTGGAATTAATTTACTAAGGGAAGGTCTCGATTTGCCGGAAGTATCTTTGGTAGCCATTTTGGATGCGGACAAAGAAGGATTTTTAAGGTCTGGGACTGCGCTTATCCAGACTATAGGAAGGGCAGCCCGCAATTCTAATGGTAAAGTAATCATGTATGCTGACAGAATGACCGATTCGATGAAATTTGCTCTCGACGAAACAAATCGACGTCGAGCAAAGCAAGTTAATTACAATGTTGAGCATGGAATAATTCCGGTCAGTATTCACAAAGCAATCCGAGACATTACCGATTCGCTTTCCATAGAAGGACGAGAAAAGGCGATGTCAGTCGGGGAAGATAAAGGAGCTTATCGAACAAGAAAACAGGCCGATATTTCGAACCGGAAGGAACTCGAATCAGTCATCCTTGAACTGGAAAAACAAATGAAGGAGGCTGCGAAAAATCTTCAATTTGAAAAAGCAGCGGCCATACGTGATGAGATGATTGAATTGAAATCAATTTTGGCAGATGATGAAAAACTCACACCTTGGGAGCGAATAAAGCTACTAACGGGCGACTGATGAAGTAAAATAGGTTAGATGTGAAAATTTGATATATTCAAAGACAATAAGGAGAATAGAGTGGTTACGATTCAAAAAATGTTTAGGATAATTTTGTTGTTGGTCTTTTTGTTGATTGCTACAGGTTGTGGTTCGCAACCGGCAGCTACTGTGGCCCCTCCAGCTCAACCGGTTACAATTCACATTCTAACCATGGATCAGGCTGGTTTGAAACCGGCTGACATAGATCTGATTGCACGTGATTTTGAAGCAAAAAATCCCGACATCAAAGTTGTTATGGAGTATGTGGGTTACGATTATGTCCACGACAAGATTGTGACCGGAATGGCCGCGAAACCACCAGCGTATGACGCTGCGATGGTAGATGTAATTTGGCCTGATGAATTCATCAAATCAGGTTATTTGCTCGATGTTACTGCTCGTGTGACTCCGGAAATGAAAGCCGGTATTTTTCCTGCTGCCTGGAATGGAGTTACTCGGAACGGTAAAATTTATGGAATGCCTTGGTTGATGGATGTTAAGTATTTTATGTATAACAAGGACATCCTGGCAAAAGCAGGTTTTAATGCCCCGCCAAAAACTTGGGAGGAATTGGTTGATCAATCCAAGGTCATCAAGCAAAAAGGTCTGGCTGAGTTTCCAATCAGCTGGTCATGGAATCAAAAAGAAGGTGTAGTCTGCGATTTTACGGCCCTATTGTTTGGTAATGGGGGTGCCTTTGTTGACCAAAGTGGCAAACCAGTTTTTAATAACGAAAAAGGTGTCCAGGTTCTTTCATGGATGAAACAGACAATTGATGATGGTTTGACCAATCCGAGCTCAGTTTCTTCAGATGAAATGGCTGTAGAAACCAATTTCCTTGCTGGGAAATCAGCTTTTGCAGTAAACTGGTTGTTCCAGTATGCAGATTCAAATGATTCGACGAAATCCCAGGTAGTTGGTCAGATCGCTTTTGCGCCCATGCCGGTCTTCAAGGCCGGAGCGGATGCAGGAGTTAAGGGTGCTAGTGTTGATGGTTCCAGCTCATTCGCAATTATGGCTACGACGCCATATGCTGACCAAACCTGGAAGTTTTTAAACTACCTTGCAAGTAATGAAGTTCAGACGAAATATTCTGCGGCAATGCTACCGATCTGGCAGTCTGATTATCAAGGTGATGCACTAACCAAGTTGTTAGCTACAGCGCCATCTAATCCGGTGACCGTTCCTGCTTTCCAGAATCAATTCCCCTTCGCCTTTGAACGCCCCACAGTGCCGTATTATAACGAAGCATCTGCTGCTTTGCAGCTTGCTATTCAGGAATCATTGACGGGCGTGAAATCGTCCAAAGATTCTTTGGATGCAGCTGCCACGAAGTGGCTTGATCTCGCCAAATAATTTCGAAATATAAATAATCAGGTGGATCAATGATATTGGATCCACCTGATTATTTTTTTTATACCGATGACAAAAACTCTAACTATTCAACCAAAGCCACGATTAACGATCCGGCAGCAGGATACTCGATTTGCCTGGTTATTAATCATTCCATGTTTGGTAATTATTCTTGGCGTTAATTTATGGCCAATTATCTCCACATTTTTCCTGAGTTTTTTTGTTGCTCCTACAGGACTAAATCAAATCCGGACATTTGTTGGGTTGGGAAATTACACATCTCTTTTGCATGACCAGGCGTTCTGGGAAACTGTAGCGCGAACTTTGTACTTTACATTAGTCTCCGTTTCCATGGAAATGTTTTTTGGACTTATGATTGCCCAACTCATTAATTCAAAACCATGGGGATGGAAGTTTTTACGTTTTAGCCTCATTATTCCATGGGCAGTGCCAACTATTGTTAATGGAGCAATGTGGCATTGGATCTATAGTGGTGATTTTGGCGCACTAAATGGAATTCTTCTTCAACTCGGGTTTATAAAACATTACGTGGCCTGGTTGACCCTGCCGTCCATGGCAATGAATTTAATTATTGTGGCAGATTTGTGGCATACAGTTCCATTTGTCGCGTTGATATTGCAAGCAGCCATGGCAACAATTCCCGAAGAGTTAAATGAGGTTGCAATGATTGATGGAGCAAATGCTTTGCAACGTTTTATTTATGTCCGGTTGCCAATCATGCGTCCCGCGATCCTGGTTGCACTGATTGTCCGCACTGTTGAAGCCTTTCGTGTATTCGATATCGTCTATATTATTACAAGTGGCGGCCCTGCCTCAAAAACTATTACGATCTCTTACCTAACCTACTTGAATTCATTTTCTTATGGCAAACAGGGAACTGGAGCGGCGCTATCTTTTATTATTTCTATTATTACTATCCTTTTGGCTATAATCTACATTCATTTTCTTTATCAACCTGAGGAAAATTAAGAAATGCAAAAGAAGCTGATCTATCGTTTATTTATCTTTTGCCTTACCTTGCCAGTTTTGATATTTATTTTCTTGCCTGTTCTGTGGTTACTGAGTGCGAGCCTTTCTACCCAGGTGGAATTGTTCCAGGTGCCACCTCATTGGTTGCCTTTGCATCCAACTCTTCAAAATTATGCTGACATTTTATTTCCAGGGCAGGCCTCAGCCTCGGTACCTAGAACCTTTGCCGTTGCAATATTTAATTCTATAAAAATCGCATCGACGGTAACCTTGGTTAGTTTGTTCATTGGCAGTCTTGCAGCTTATGCGTTGGCACGTATACCGTTTAGGCATAACCGAACGATTCAAGTGGGTATACTTGCTACTCGAATGATCCCTGAGGTCTCATTAGTTATTCCATTGTTTATACTAGCCTCAAGTTTGCAGCTAATTAATAAGCCAATTGTCTTGATCATTGCATATTTGAGCTTCTCTTTACCGTTTGCTATTTGGATGATGGCAGCCTTTTTTCAAAGTGTACCGATCGAATTGGAGGATGCGGCTCGAATTGATGGTTGCTCTCGCTTGCAGACTATTTTTTATATTATTTTACCAATTTCAATACCTGGGTTGGTTTCAACAGCCATGTTTGTTTTTTTATTGGCGTGGGATGAATTTTTCTATGCATTGATATTTACTAGCACATTGGCGGCTAAGACGGCGCCTGTTGCCATTGCTGAATTCATCGGTCGTTATGCAGTCAATATCAC
>CAZLJB010000027.1:13884-15315 GCA_964559195.1 uncultured Anaerolinea sp.
GCAACTGATCTTGCCCAGAATGCGCCAATACCAGACTTTCGATGGGTACTTAATAAAATGATATCGGCATCGATACGAGAAGCGGTAGTCGTAATAACATCAGTTGGATCGCCGCGCCCAATTTCTGCATTTACATTGATGCCAGCTTCCAACATTTCATTCATATGAGCTTGTAAGTGTTCCCGGGCTGTTTCTTCAAGGATTTCAAGAAAGGCAGTTGAAGTAAAGGGCAGCATGGTGCTGATTGCTGCATCCTTTCCGGTCAAAGTTCCAAAAGTTGGAATTACGGTTAACAAATACAACTCTGCATTATAGGCTTTTGCTAATCCAACAGCATATTTTAGGCTTTCATCATGTATGGATTCACTATCCAGGGGGACAAATATTTTCCTGATCGAGAATGGTAAAGCATCTGAAGATTTTGGTTGTATAAGGAGCAGCGGTCTTTGACTACCCGTCAGCACCTGTTGGGCAATATTTCCAAAAACAAGGTCACGAATCCCGCTTTGACCATGTGCGCACATCACGATTAAATCAGGGCTAAACTCCTCGGATGCATGTTGAATTATGCTGGCCGCAACATCTTTTACTTCAGCCGTGTGAACATGAGTTGTCACCTCAATTTCAACTGCAATGGGTTGTTTTGCAATATGTTTCAAATAGTCATCTGCCTCATCCACCTTTGTCAAATGATGATCACTATGGATTATTTTCGGCGCATCTTTTTCGATGACATGGAGAAGTGTAATCGGTGCTCCAAGTGTTTGGGCAATGGATACTGCAGGCGGGAAAGCTGCTTCTGCTAATTTTGATCCATCCAGGGGGACAAGAATATTTTTAAACATTACTACCTCGCAAGGGTTAATTGAAAAATTAGAAAGACATTCAAGGAAATGATAAGAATCGCAACCAGACTGGCTATTACTGTGGTGATGGGGCTGTTTACGAGTCCACCCATGATGTCTTTTCTTCGCGTAAATTGAATTAGTGGGATGATTGCGAACGGTAGCCCAAAACTTAAAACAACCTGGCTCATCACAAGGGTGCGAGTAGGATCAAGTCCAGATGCAATCACAATCAGCGACGGTACAATGGTGACCAGTCGTCTTATCCAGGGAGCGATGTGTTTATGCAAGAACCCTTGCATGATTATTTGTCCGGCCATTGTTCCAACGGATGAGGAAGATAATCCACTTGCGAGAAGCGAAATTCCAAAAATATATTGAGATGCCCGACCGAGTAGAGGTTCTAGTGTTCGATGTGCATCTTCGATTGTCCCAATATTGGTGAGGCCGCTGTTGTGAAAAGTTACAGCCGCCATGATCAACATGGCTCCATTAATAAAGCTGGCAGATCGGAAGAGCACACGTCTGAACTCCAGTCACATGAAGCTATATCGTATGACGTCTTCTGCTTGAAAAAAAACAATAA